>JANOTP010000023.1:0-37275 GCA_031416415.1 Cytophagales bacterium
CAGAGGCGAAATCAAGGTATTGTTAGTCAATCTATCTGATCAAAATTTCGAAATACAAGACGGTGAAAGAGTTGCCCAAATGGTGATTTCAAAACACGAACAAATATTATGGATGCCCGTAGAAGAGTTGGAAAATAGCGATCGATCTGCTGGGGGATTTGGGAGTACTGGAGTAAAATAAAAAGTTGAAAGTTGAAATAAAAAGTTAAAAGTTAAAAGTTGAAAGTTTAGGGTTAAAAGTTTTAATTCTTAACCTTAAACTCTGAACTTTGAACCTTAAACTTAAAACCTTAAACGTTGAACCTTAAACTTAAAACAATTAACTAATCTAACGCAATGAGAATAATAGTTCCAATGGCAGGCATGGGCAAAAGAATGCGCCCACACACACTTACAGTTCCAAAACCACTAGTTCCAATTGCCGGAAAACCGATAGTACAAAGACTTGTAGAAGACATTGCTAAAGTATGTGGCCAAAAAGTTGACGAGGTAGCCTTTATTATTGGAGATTTTGGAAAAGAAGTAGAAGATAAATTAATCAAAATAGCCGAATCAGTCGGTGCGAAAGGAACTATTTATTATCAAGACCAACCACTAGGTACAGCCCATGCGATATTGTGTGCTGGCCCCTCGTTAGACGGAAATTTAGTAGTGGCTTTTGCAGACACCCTTTTCAAAGCAGACTTTACATTAGATACCACTCCAGATGGTACTATCTGGGTACAAAAAGTGGAAGACCCAAAGCCGTTTGGTGTAGTAACACTTGACGACAAAGGCGTAATTACAAAATTTGTTGAAAAACCCGAAACCTTTGTTTCTGACCTTGCCATCATTGGTATTTATTATTTCAAAGACGGTGCTTATCTGAAAAAAGAACTTCAATACCTTATCGACAATGATATTAAAGATAAAGGTGAGTATCAGTTGACCAATGCGCTGGACAACATGAAAAATAAAGGAAGCAATTTCAAGCCAGGCAGAGTAACAGAATGGTTAGATTGCGGAAATAAAGATTCCACCGTTCAAACTAATGAACGCTATCTAGAATATATAAAAGAAGAAAGTTTAGTTTCAAAATCTGCTAAACTTGTGAACTCTGTGCTTATCCAACCTGTTTACATAGGGAACGATGTAGAAATCACCAATTCAATCATTGGTCCACATGTTTCTGTAGGCAATGGCACTAAAATAACGGATTCAATCGTTAAGAAGTCGATCATACAAGAAAAAACAGTGGTAAAAAATGCTAATATCAACAATTCTATGCTCGGTAGTTTTGCCATTTTAGAAGGAAAACCATTAGATTTAAGTGTTGGTGATTACAACGTCATAAAACAATAATACTATTTTGAAAAAAACTCTTTGTATTTTAATAGCAGGGCTAATAGTTTCATTTTCTTGTACCCGAAAAACTCAGACAGAACAATCTGCAGGAACAGGGCTCGATAAAAAGGAAGAAAAACTATTAGCCTTTGAGCATTTCTATAGCGAAGGAGTAAAATTTTATATCCTTGGCAATTTTGTGGATGCAAAAGCACATCTTGATAAAGCCTATCAGGTAAATCCAGAAAATGCTGCTGTAAACTATATGTTAGGGCGTTTAGCGCTTACGGCTAATGAAGACTCAAAAGCTATAGCTTTTGCGGGCAAAGCATCTAAAGCTGATCCAAAAAATAAGTATTATGCGCTTCTACTTGCCAAAGCTTATGAACAAAAATTAAATGCTGACGAAGCAATTAAAGTTTACAAAAGAGTTATTGCTGAAATACCTAATACAGAAGAGCATTATTTTGATTTAGCAAATCTTTACATATATCAAAGAAACTACAGCGAAGCGTTGAAAGTCTATTCTAAAATTGAAGAAATTTATGGACAGTCTCTTGAGCTTACACGCCAAAAGCAACAAATATATCTAAGAGAAAACAAACTTGAAAAAGCAATTGAAGAAGGAGAAAATCTAGTAAAACTTTTTCCTGACGACAATGATATTAAAGCAGCCCATGCTGAATTTTTATATACCAATAAAAAAGAAGAAGCTGCTATAAAATTATTAGAGGAGGTTGTAAAAAACGAGCCTAACAATCCTCGTTCGCATTTAATCTTAGCAGATATTTATCAAATGAAAGGTCAAAAAGAAAAGGCCTCTCAAGAATTGGAACTTGTATTTAACAATCCAGACGTAGACCTCAGCACGAAACTGAAAATCATGGAAGATTTAATTAGGAGTCCTAAAACCGACGACAATAAAACTAGTGCCATGAAACTTGCTGAAATAACAGTAAAGACCCATCCAACAGACGCCAGATCTTATTCCGCTTTGGGAGAGGCTTATATAATGACTGAAAACAAAGAAGAAGCTTGGAAACAATTTATTAAATCAAAAAATATAGACGGGGGAAACTATAATCTTTGGCTACAACTTATCAATCTTGATTCAGAATTACAAAAAACAGATAGTCTTATTAGTCATTCGGAAGAAGCTTTAGAAACATTCCCCAACCAAGCAATGCTCTGGCTGTATAATGGCACGGGATATTCCTTAAAAAAAGAATACAAAAAAGCATTGGACTCTTTTGAAGAAGGTAAAAAAATAGCAGGGACCAACCAAGAATTGAAAAACTATTTCAATATACATCTTGGAGATACCTATCACTACACGCAAGAATACATAAAGTCAGATGCTGCTTACGAAGAAGTATTAAAATACGACAGAAGTAATGATCATGTGTTAAATAACTACAGCTACTTTCTATCGTTAAGAAAAGACAAATTAGACGTAGCGAAAGACATGTCTGAAAAACTCATAAAAAAATATCCTACAGAAGCCACGTATCTTGATACACATGCATGGGTGCTTTATATGATGAAAGATTATACTGGGGCAAAAAGACATTTAGAAATTGCCATTCTTAACAGCTCTAACGGCACTATAGTAGAACACTACGGAGATGTTTTGTTTCAACTTGGAGAAAAAGAGAAGGCAATTGAACAGTGGAAAAGAGCAAAAAAATTAGGGGAAACATCTGAGTTCCTTGACAAAAAACTGGAAGAAGGAAAATTATATGAATAAAATTTTAGTGATAGCAGGATGTCTATTTTTGATTTCTTTTGCATCCTGTAGAAAAAACAACATTAGTTCTTCTGGCCCAATAGTAGACACCACAGACCTTAGCGAACTAACAAAATTCAAAGTTAACGAGATTGATTTTACTTATTTTCATTTCAAATCTAAAGTAGAATATATAGAAGGGAATGACGAACAACATTTCACTGTAAACGGTAGAATCAAAAAAGATAGTGTCATCTGGCTTTCGATAACTCCAGGCTTAGGAATAGAAGCGGTTAGATGTCTTATTTTGAAAGACTCTGTATTTGTCTTGGATAGGCTCCACAACAAACATTACAGTTATGGATTTTCCTATATTAACAACACATTTAATACCAATCTAAATTTCAATAATTTCCAGTCATTACTATTAGGCAATATGGCTTTCCCAAAAAGCATGAAAGACAAATTAGTAAAAAAAGAAAATCTTGGCTTTTATTTATTGCGTCAAAACAGAGACAATCTGAAAATTGACAACTATGTTTTGACAACTAATCTGAAAATAGAAACCCTTGAAATAGCCAATGTGGATAACAACAGTTCTTTATCTCTTAAATATGGCGATTTTGCACCATTAGATTCATTTTTGTTTGCCAATCATATCAAAACAGTTGTTAAATTTGTAGATAATAAAGGTGCTGAAAAAACTACGCTTATTGACATACACCACCATAAAGCAGAAATTGTAACAAAACCATTAAATTTCCCTTTTAATGTTCCGAAAAAATTTGAAGATAAGTAAACTATTACTAATACTACTTTTATTAGTACCAGTACTCTTATTTGCTCAAAAAAAATCCAGAGCCCAACTGGAAAAGGAAAAAAAAGAAAACCTAAAAAGAATTGAAGAGGCAAATAAGGTATTGCTGGAAACGCGCAATAAGAAAGAAGCAACCATAGGACAGCTCAGCGCAATAAAAAATAAAATCGTTTCCCGAGAAAGACTTATTCAATCTGTTACAGAAGAAGTAGATCTACTTCAAGAAGAAATCCAAGAAATAGAAACTGATATTACAGGACTCAAAAATGATATCGACTCCTTGAAAAAGGAATACGGCGCAATGGTCTATTCCGCATCGAAAATGAATACTGGGCTAAGCAAACTCACGTATATATTTTCAGCCGAATCGGTCAGTCAAATGGCTATGCGTGTAAAGTATTTTCAGCATTATTCACAAATGCGCCAAGAACATCTTGATAATATTAAAGAAAAAAAATCTAGTTTGGAATATGAAAAACAAAAATTAGAAAGAAAAGTAGCAGACAAAAACAGGTTAATTGGAGTTAAGACTGTTGAAACAAATAATCTAAACGAAGAAAAAAACGAACAAAAACAAGTCCTAGAAGAGCTTAGTGAAAGAGAAAAATTATTACGAAAAGAATTAGACGAACGAAAAAAATCAATCCAAAAGTTAGAACGCTTAATTATTGACATGATTGCTGCTGAACGCGAAAAAGCGATTAGAGCTGCTAAAAAAGCTGCAGAAAAAAACAGAAAGGTTCCTACTAAAAGTAAAAACCCTAAGGAAAACACTAAAGAGAAAAAAGAAGAACTTAAAATCGAACTTACTCCCGAAGCACAAGCGCTTTCTGGCTCTTTTGAAAATAACAAAAGCAAACTTCCATGGCCTGTATTAAAAGGAAGTATTTCTCAACGTTTTGGCAAACAAGCCCATCCTGTATTAAAGGGTGTATTTGTAGATAACCTTGGTGTCGACATTCAAACAACAAGAGATGAAGCGGTCAGATCGGCTTTTCAAGGCAAGGTGATTACGGTAGCAGAAGTACCTGGGATGAACAAAGTAGTAATGATACAACACGGAGAGTTTTTCACTGTTTATGCAAAAATGAAATCAGTAACTGTAAAAACAGGTGAAGAAGTAGCATCAAAACAGTCTATAGGCACCGTTTATACCGACAAAGATGAAGTTACGCAACTGCAATTTCAAATCTGGAAAAATAATTTAAAAATGGACCCTGAAGAATGGTTGTATAAAAAATAATTAATTATGGAATTAAGCCTAACTACACCCGCTCTTCTTTTTCCTACCATATCCTTGTTGATGCTGGCTTATACAAATAGATTTGTAGCAGTGGGTAGCCGAATCCGAACGCTACATCTCCAACACAAACAAAATCCTAGCGATACAATACTGCAACAAATAAAAATACTTCGTACTAGAGTAAGACTTATACGTGATCTACAAATATGTGGCATTATCTGCCTCCTTTCTAGCGTCATGACTATGTTTCTGATTTTTGAGGACTATACAAAAACAGCCAAATATGTCTTTGGGTTTAGTCTAATCCTTATGATGCTTTCTTTTGTATTGAGTGCAATCGAAATAGTACTTTCTACCAAAGCACTCTATATTCAAATAGCAGATTTAGAAAAAGAATAATAAAATGTGTGGAATAACGGGAATATACGCTTTTAATCAGGTAGGGACTTTTTATATGGTCAACTTGGCAAAAGCCATAGACAGCCTTGCTCGTCGAGGACCAGACGCAAGAGGTTATTTCCTAAACGACACTATAGGATTAGGACATAGAAGACTATCAATTATTGACACCGCACATGTTGCCAATCAACCTATGTATAGTGAATCTAAACGCTATGTCATTGTATTTAATGGAGAAATTTTCAACTATAAAGAATTAAAAAAAGAACTTCTTGATAAAGGAATCACCTTTCAAACAGAATCTGATACAGAAGTTTTATTACACTACTATATTTTAGAAAAAGAAAAATGCCTTGACAGACTATTAGGTTTTTTTGCTTTTGCAGTATACGACAAAGAAGACAATTCTCTTTTTGTAGCCCGCGATCGCATGGGGGTAAAACCTTTATTATTTTATAAAGACGAAGATAAATTTATTTTTTCTTCGGAAATGAAATCACTACTAGCTTACAACATTCCAAAGGAATTAGACGAAGTTTCATTGTTTCAATACTTACAATTAAACTATGTACCAAAAGAACATTCTATTTTTAAAAATGTTTATCGTTTGCTACCTGGTGAATTTATTCATATAAAAGGAAGGCAATTCACTCAAAAAAAATATTACGAAGTTTCGTATTCCGAAAAAAAAATAAACCATGTAATTTCATTTGAAGAATCAAAAGAGAAACTTTTAGAATTGCTAGAAGACTCTGTGCGAATGCGATTGATATCTGATGTGCCACTTGGCGCATTTCTTAGTGGAGGCACTGATTCTTCTGCTATTGTTGCGCTGGCAAGCCGACACACCAATCACTTGAACACGTTCTCAATTGGCTTCAAAGACGAACCTTTTTTTGACGAAACAAAATATGCCAATTTGGTAGCAAAAAAATTTAATACCAATCACACTGTTTTTTCTCTGACCAACCAAGATCTACACGAACACATTTTTGAAGCACTCGATTATCTCGACGAACCATTTGCTGATTCATCTGCTTTACCATTTTATATTCTTTGTAAAAAAACTTCTGGAAAAGTAAAAGTTGCCTTGTCGGGAGATGGCGCAGATGAAATCTTTGCAGGATACAATAAATATCTGGGTGAACACAAAATACGTCAGGGAGGATTTAAAGCAGACCTTTTAAAAGCGCTTTATCCCGTTTTGGAGCATTTGCCAAAAAGCAGAAATGGTTTTTTTAGCAATAAAATTCGTCAATTCCATAGATTTGCTGAGGGAGCTAAAATGACTCCTAAAGAACGCTATTGGCGCTGGAGTACAATAATGTCAGAAAAAACGGTAACGAATTTATTTTCTTCAGAATTTCTTAAAAAAGTAAATAAAGAAAATTATACAAAAAGAAAATCAAACTGTACAAACCACCTCTCTACTCCTGGTAGTTTAAATGAAGTACTGCTTTCTGATGTAACAATGGTATTGCCCGACAATATGTTATTCAAGGCAGACATGATGTCGATGGCAAATGGATTAGAAGTAAGAGAGCCATTCCTTGACCATAGACTGGTTGACTTTGCCTTTAGCTTACCCGTTGATTACAAAATCGATGACCACTTAAAAAAGAAAATAGTTAGAGAGGCATTTCATGAAATACTACCCAAAGAACTATATGATCGTCCAAAAAAAGGATTTGACGTACCTTTAGTTAAATTTTACAAAAGAGAACTTAGAAGTTTAATCTTAGAGCTCTTTGACAATGAATTTATTAAGGCACAAGGCATATTCAATCCAAAAGAAATCGAAAAAATAAAAAATACTGTCTTAAATGGCTCTTTATACGAACAAGATGCTATATGGAATCTAATTGCTTTTCAGTATTGGTGGAAGAAATTTTTGAGTAAATAAAAAAAGCGTTACTTTTAAAGGATTGGAAAGCGCCAAGCTAACAATTAAGAATAGAGCACAAATAAAATGAAAATGAAAAAAGCATTAATTACTGGCATTACAGGACAAGACGGAGCATACCTTGCAGAGTTTTTACTTAAAAAAGGCTATGAAGTTCACGGCATAAAAAGAAGAAGTTCTTTGTTTAACACCGACAGAATTGACCATCTGTATGCCGATCAACATGAAAACAATGTTCATTTCAAACTTCATTATGGAGATTTAACGGACTCTACCAATATCATTAGAATAATCCAAGAGGTACAACCCGAGGAAATCTACAATCTTGGCGCCATGTCTCATGTAAAGGTAAGTTTTGATACACCAGAATACACCGCTAATGTAGATGGAATGGGAACCTTAAGAATTTTAGAAGCTGTTAGAATTCTTAATATGACTGACAAAATAAGGATTTACCAAGCTTCTACTTCAGAATTATACGGTTTAGTACAAGAAGTGCCTCAATCGGAAACAACTCCCTTTTATCCTCGTTCTCCTTACGGCGTAGCAAAGTTATATGGCTATTGGATCACCGTAAATTATCGCGAAGCTTATGGAATGTATGCTTGTAATGGTATATTATTTAATCATGAATCTCCGGTTCGAGGAGAAACCTTTGTTACTAGAAAAATCACTCGTGCGGTATCTAGAATAGCGCTGGGGCTTCAAGATAAATTATACTTAGGAAATTTAGATGCCAAACGAGACTGGGGTCATGCAAAAGATTATGTAGAAGCTATGTGGCTGATGTTACAACAAGACAAAGCAGAAGATTACGTTATTGCGACTGGCGTTACAACACCCGTTAGAGATTTTGTAAAAATGGCTTTTGCTGAAATCGGCGTGGAACTAGAATTTAAAGGTGTTGAAGAAAAAGAAATAGCCCTTGTAAAATCATCCAATAATCCTGACTATAAACTTGCCATTGGACAAATAGTTGTAGCGGTAGACGAACGTTATTATCGCCCTACGGAAGTAGAGTTATTGATAGGCGACCCTTCCAAAGCGAAGAGAAATATGGGATGGTCTCCTAAACACAGCCTTGCAGATCTAGTAAAAGACATGATGCAATCCGACTTGCATTTATGTAAAAAAGATGAGTACCTAAAGCAAGGTGGTTTTGGAATTAAAAATTATTTTGAATAAAAATGACTAGCCGTGTAAAAAGTCAATTACTTTCTACACTATTAAATTTGAATTAATTAAATAATCTTATTATTCAATTTTGAACAAACTCTAAATATGTTTAACTTACAGTAAAGGATAATTGGACCAATCATGAAAACATTCAAACTAGAAACCCAAACAGACGCTAATGGAAATCTATTTTTAGACTTAAAAACAGATTTCAAAAGCAAAAAAATGGAAGTATTGATTGTTGTACAAGAAACAGAAAAAACTTCAAAATACAATTTCACGAACATCATTGGAAAACTAGAGTGGAATGGCGATCCACTGGCAGAACAGAAAAAAATAAGAGCAGAATGGGATTAAGGGTTTTATTAGATACAAATGCTATTATTGCTTTGCTCAAAGGCAATAAAAACATTTTAAACAAAATAGAAGGGATTGAAAATATAGCTATTTCTGTAATTAGTCATATCGAGTTTCTTTCATTCTCAAACCTTTCAGAAATATACAAATTACTATTCACTAAATTCAAAGAACAAATTGAGGTAATTGACATCAAAACACACAATATAGAATTAATAAATTCTATTATATTAATCAGAAAAACATATAAACTCAAACTTCCTGATGCAACAATAGCAGCTTCTGCAATAACATCAGACTCACTCCTTATTACAGCAGATAAAGACTTTACTAAAATAAGTGAATTAAAGTCCTTTATTCTTGATATTACCTTACACTAATGGATAAAAATAGTAAAATTTACATAGCAGGGCACAAAGGAATGGTAGGCTCTGCTATTCATAGAAAACTACTAAGTGAAGGATATGCAAACTTTACATTAAAAACATCCTCAGAATTAGACTTACGCAACCAACAAGAAGTAAACGTTTTTTTTGAAAAAGAAAAACCAGAATATGTTTTTTTGGTAGCTGGAAAAGTAGGCGGTATTCATGCAAACAATAGCTTCCGTGCCGAATTTATTTACGATAATATTATGATAGAGGCGAACATAATACATGCAGCCTATATACATAAGGTAAAAAAACTCCTCTTTACAGGTTCTTCTTGTATTTACCCTAAAATGGCTCCCCAGCCTTTAAAAGAAGACTATTTACTAACAGGCGAATTAGAACAAACTAATGAGCCCTATGCAATTGCAAAAATTGCTGGTATAAAAATGTGTGATGCCTACCGAGCTCAATACGGTTGCAATTTCATCTCGTGTATGCCTACCAATTTATATGGACCAAACGATAATTACGACCTAAATAATTCTCATGTTCTTCCTGCCTTAATACGTAAGTTTCATGAGGCAAAAACAAACAACAGTCCTTTTGTAGAATTATGGGGTACAGGAAACCCAATGAGAGAATTTTTACATGTCGATGATTTAGCCGAAGCTTGTTATTTTTTAATGGGCAACTATAACGAAGCAGGTTTGATAAACATCGGCTGCGGAGAAGACATAACCATTTATAATTTAGCGCTATTAGTTAAAAAAGTAATCGGTTTTGAAGGCGAGCTAAAATTTGACAGTTCTAAACCTGATGGAACACCAAGAAAATTGTTAGATGTCACTAAAATCAATAAATTAGGTTGGAAACGAAAAATCTCTTTAGAAGAGGGTATAGCTAATGCTTATTTTCACTTTAATCACACAATGAACTAAGCAGAATTTTAATTTTTTAAAAATAATTTAGTAAGTGTAAATACGTACTTATCTATACAAAAAATTATCTTATTATTTTATATAATTAAACTATTCCAATAATTTTAAAATAAAAACAAGTAACAATATAAATATCTGAATATTATATATAAAAAAAATTAGCGAAATTTATGGCATTACAACTATAATTTTGTATATTGTATTTATAATTAGTTATTTAAAGTCTATGAATGAAAATAAAGTAGAGTTATCAGTAATTATACCAGTATACAACGGAGCACAAAGCATTGTAGATTTGGTAGAAAATGTTGTTAAAGAATTATCATTTATAAATTTTGAAATTATCCTCGTAAATGATGGAAGTACTGACGATAGTGAAAACATATGCGAGAGTCTAGCTTATTACAATTCTAAAATCAATTTTATATCCTTGAGAAAAAATTTCGGAGAACATAACGCCGTTCTTTGTGGTTTAAATGCCGCACAAGGCAATTACGCCGTCATTATTGACGATGACTTCCAAAATCCTCCTTCTGAAATCAAAAAATTATATACGCACATCATTTCTGGCTGTTATGATGTAGTATATTCAAAATATCAGCTTAAAAAGCACGGCTTATTACGAAATTTAGGGAGTAAATTTCATAATATGATGGCTACTTACATTCTTGATAAACCTTCAAATCTATATTTGTCTAGTTTTAAAATAATCAGAAAAGAAATTGTTGAAGAAATCATACAGTATAAGGGTCCATACCCATACATTGACGGTTTAATATTACAATCTACAGACAACATTGGAGTATCTATAGCACAACATCAAAAAAGAGAAGCTGGTAAATCTAATTACACATTGAGAAAATTAATCTCACTTTATCTCAATATGTTTATTAATCATTCGCTTAAGCCGATACGAATATTCATGTTAGTAGGACTAATATTTTTTCTTTTAGGTATTTTTTCAACTGGCATAGTTTTCATAGACCGCACCTTCAATAATCAAGAATATTCTTCTTGGGTATACTTCACTCTGTTGTTAGAGACAATGTCTGGCCTTCAGCTTCTATTCATTGGAATTATAGGAGAATATATGGTTAAGCGAATCACCTCTCTTGGAGGCTATCCACAATTTGTCATCAAATCAACAGTGATTGGACAGAAAAAGAAGAAAGCAGCTGTAAGAAAAGAAGTTTCATTGTGATTGATAATAAAATAGAATACACAAGAATGGCTCAAGCGGAGCAGCAATTATGGTGGTATACTATACTACATGAAAAAGTACTCTCTACCTTAATTGATCATAAAGTAGGCAAAAACGAACTTATTTTAGACATAGGTTGCGGTACAGGTGGCCTAATGCAACGACTTACTTCTCAAAAATTTACTACTAAAGGTATTGACATTTCCGATATGGCGATTGATTATTGTAAAAAAAAAATCTTGACGTAACCAAAATTTCCATTTTGGAAATAACTCCCAAAATTTTTCCTACACTAGACCCTAAAGTAATAATTTCAAATGACAGTCTATATTTTTTTTCTGATATAGAAATTAAACAAATCCTTAGAAACCTATCCGATTTATTACTAGAGCAAGGGATAATAATCCTAAATTACCCAGTACTAGAAGCCTTTAGAGGAACCCACGACTTATCTGTTGGTATAAAAAAAAGAAAGAATAAAAAAGAGTTGTCAAAATTAATTACAGATAATGGTTTTGAAATTATTAGCTCAGAATATTGGCCATTCTTTTTATCTCCTATATTATTCTTCGTTAGAACCTTCCAAAAAATAAAACTTAAATTTTCTAAGAACGTAAACATTACTTCGGATGTAGATTTACCTCCCGCCATAATTAATAAAATATTTTATTACCTTACACAATCAGAATCAATTCTCCCATACAAACCATGGGGTAGTTCGTTATTTATAGTAGCAAGGAAAAAAAGTAAATGATTGATAAGACAAAGCCATACTTAATAGAATTAAAATCCATTGGAGATACTTTTGAAGGTTATCTTACGGTAGCTGAGGAGTTAATCGACGTGCCGTTCGATATAAAAAGGGTCTTCTGGAGTTATTACACACCCCAAATGATCACAAGGGGTCGCCATGCCCACTATAAACTTGAGCAAGTATTGATCGCTGTTGCTGGAAAAATAATTATTACAAATGAAAGTGTAGAAGGAGAAACCACCGTACATGTGCTCGAAGAACCAAACATGGGATTGTACATCCCTCCTATGTATTGGCATGTCATCCAGTTTTCACATAATGCGGTGATGATGAGTCTGGCTTCAACCTTATACGACGAAAAAGACTATATTCTGAATTATGAAGAATTTTTAAAAATACAGGAATAAAAATCCTAGGTAAACCTACTTTATTGAAATTGAATTAAGTCTATAAAATTAGATTAAATTTAGTACTTTTATATAAATTATTTAATCTAGTAATGGAATACGAGATCAAACCTGCGGATAAATTATCGTTAAACTTGAAGGAACTTTGGGAATACAAAGAGCTTTTCTATTTTTTTACATGGAGGGATATAAAAGTAAAATACAAACAAACAGTATTAGGGTTTGCTTGGGCTATTTTACAACCGGCTTTGATGATGGTTGTTTTTACATTCCTTTTTGGTAAAGCTATTGGAGCACAGTCACATATCAGCATGCCTTATCCGGTGTTTGTATATACCGGACTAATGTTATGGGGGATCTTTTCAGGCGGTCTCCAAGCTTCTGGAAATAGCATGGTCGCTAATGCCAATATCATAAAGAAAATATATTTCCCAAGGTTGATTATTCCCTTATCCTCTATACTTGTTTCGGTATTTGATTTTCTTATGACAATAATTCCTTTTATTGGATTATTGCTTTATTATCAAACTAACGTTGACTGGCTGAGGTTATTCATTTTTTTTCCTTTGAGCTTTATAATTATCCTCCTTACCACTTTCGGAATAGGTACTTTTCTTGCAGCCCTGAATGTTAAATATCGAGACTTTAGGTACGTCCTGCCATTCATGATCCAGTTCTTAATGTTTGCAACACCAGTTATTTATCCTGCAACAATCGTAACAGATGAAAGGATCAAGTTTCTATTAAGCCTGAATCCATTAAGTAGTGCTATTGCTATTTTCAGATCTATTTTCGAACCCTTACCAATCGATTATAATGCACTGGGATTAGGATTAGCAATGTCTGCTTTCTTTCTACTCATAGGCATTTATTATTTTAGAAAAACAGAAGCTTACTTTGCCGACCTGGCTTAAATAATTATCATTGAAATGAGGCCAATTATAGAAATACAAAGTATTAGTAAAAATTTCAAAATACAACATGAAAGACAATCTTATCTTAGTCTTCGTGATTCCTTTACAAATATTTTCAAATCAAAAAATACCCTGGAGGAATTCTGGGCGCTAAAAGATGTCTCTTTTGATGTATATCCGGGAGAATCAATTGGAATTCTTGGTCGAAACGGAGCTGGCAAATCAACATTATTAAAAATACTCTCCAAAATCACTCCGCCTTATTCTGGCAAAATTATCAGCAGAGGTAGAATTGCTAGTTTGCTCGAAGTAGGAACGGGATTTCACCCAGAACTTACTGGCAGGGAAAACATATATTTAAACGGATCAATACTCGGCCTGAAAAGATCGGAAATAAATAAACAATTCGATGCCATAGTAGATTTTAGTGGAGTAGAAAAATTTCTTGATACTCCTCTTAAACATTATAGTAGTGGCATGCAGCTCCGACTTGCGTTTGCGGTTGCAGCCCACTTGGAACCGGAAATCCTAATCATTGATGAGGTATTGGCGGTAGGAGATGCCGAATTTCAAAAAAAATGTATGGGTAAAATGGGAGAAGTCAGCAAAAGTGGAAGAACTATTTTATTTGTAAGCCATAATATTTCAGCTCTTAGTTCCCTTTGCACAAAAGGAATTGTCCTTGCAAACGGAGCCCTTAAATTCAATGGTGATATAACATCCGCTATAAAATATTATTCTGGTGAATACCTTAACAATATCACCTCATGGGAAGGCAACGAAGGAGATGACCAGGTAAGGTTGCACAAGACATGGATTAAAAACAACACTGAGAACCTAATCATTGAATCTTCTTATGATATTGAAGTGGGGATCACAGTAGAGGTTCTAAAGCCTATACGAGATCTGATCCTAGGGTTTATGCTTTATTCTGAACTCGGAGCAGAACTTGCTTACTCATTATATGATGATGATCAGGATAAAGTATTACAATTGATAACTACTCCTGGTATTTATACCAGAAAATTTATTATCCCTGCAAACACTCTTGCTATGGGATCTTACAAATTAGAGTTTGATGTTGGTATTCATATGACCAAAAAAATAATAGCTTCTCAAGGTGAGCTATCATTCTCTGTTGAAAACATATCAGGAATAGGAAGGCGGCATCTCACCCCGAATGTAAAAGGAAGATCAAGTTTATTTCGGCCAAATTGGAAAGTAGAATAAAAACATTACTGAAAAAAATATTCCTTGGCTTTAAAATATTCCTGCAGGAAAATATTTTAAAGCCAAGAACACTCCTTTCAAGAACCGCATGCCTTGGAAATGATTTAATAAGAATGCTCGACAAAGAACAAAAAATACTGGTCGTGAATCAGCAAAAAACAAGAGTGGATGTTCTTTTAGACTTTATAAACAATCCTTCTCTCCGTCCAATACCCACCAAAGTATTTCCGCATTTGCAAAGAACAGATATTTATGACATGATCCTGCAACAGGCCAATGTCCCATGGCTCCTGTACAAAAAAAACAATTGTAGTTATGTCGTAATAGATTCTTTTGCCGAATTAACAGATCAGAAATTCGTACATCGTTCTAATCATTGGCACTTTTGTTCTCATTATTCCGACATCAATCCAACACCCGAATTCGACAAACAATTTTCTTGTGAGGGCTTATTGGAAATGGATAAAATAGAACCTGCCTACCTGCTTTTTCTAAATTGGTTCGAACAGCAATACCCCAATACTCATTTAATTTATCTTCATTTTCCTACCGCTTTGGACAGCAGAGAAAAATACAAAGAAAGAGGAAGTAAAATTTCCGAAGTCATGAAAAAAATAGCGCAAGAAAAATCATATATACATAACATAGAAATTTCCGAAGAATATGTCTATCCTCATCCCGACGACAATTTTCCATATCATTTTGCCAAAGGCACTTATGAAAAATTCTATTTCGAACTCGAAAAATTACCTTTTTTTAATTAATATTCTGTAAGTTGTATCCATGATAATTTTATCACACAGGGGCTATTGGAAAACAGAAAGTGAGAAAAACTCCCTTATAGCATTTGAACGTTCCTTCCAAAAGGGTTTCGGTACAGAAACCGACATACGTGACTACAATGGCAATCTTGTAATATCACATGACATTGCCAGTGAAAGCAGCATCCCTTTAGACGTATTATTATCACTTTATAAGAAATTTGAACCCTTAACACTGGCTCTCAATATAAAATCTGACGGTCTTCAGCTCAAACTAAAATCCATATTAGAAGAATATAAAATAAATAACTATTTTGTATTTGACATGTCGGTTCCGGATGCCCTTGGCTATTTAAAATACGGCTTAAAGACATTCACAAGACAAAGTGAATATGAAATTATACCTAGCTTTTACGAAGATGTTGAAGGTGTGTGGCTAGATGAATTTAAAAGCCACTGGATAAATCAGGAAGTAATCTCAAAACATATGGAGGCTAAAAAAAACATTTGTATTGTTTCGCCTGAACTTCACAAAAGAGATTACAAAACGGAGTGGAAGAACTACAAAGAAATTTCTTCCCACTTAAAAACTGAAAAAATATTATTATGTACCGATTGCCCGGAAGAAGCTCAATTATTTTTCAATGACTAAGATAAAAGCAATAATTTTCGACATGGATGGTGTTCTTATAGATGCTAAAGAATGGCACTACGAGGCATTAAATAATGCATTAAGTCTTTTCGGAATGGAAATAAGCAGGTACGACCATTTAATTACCTACGATGGACTTCCTACTAAAAAGAAACTTGAAATGTTAAGCCTGGAAAGAGGATTCCCAAAAGGATTACACAATTTCATAAACGATCTTAAGCAACAATATACGCTCGAGATCACATATGCAAAATGCAAACCTGTATTCTATCATGAATACGCACTTTCCAGATTACAAAAAGAAGGGTATAAATTAGCCGTTTGTTCTAACTCTGTAAGAAACACGGTCGATATGATGATGCATAAGTCTGGACTTATAAAGTATATTGACTTTTTCTTATCTAACCAAGATGTTAAAAATTCCAAGCCACATCCTGAAATGTACGACAATGCTATCTCTAAACTTGGGCTATCTCCCAAAGAATGTGTAATCCTTGAAGATAACGAAAATGGAATTAAAGCTGCAGAAGCCAGCGGGGCACATCTAATGAAAGTAAATGTTGTGGAAGATGTGAATTATTATAATATTATCAAGCACATTCAAAAAATTGAGTCGAATGATTAATGTAATCATACCATTAGCGGGAGGTACTCTTTTATTTGAAAATTCAGAATACCATTATCCCAAACCAATTATAGAAATCATGGGAAAACCTATGATACAATTGGTCATTGAAAATCTTCAAACAATCCCTGGACCTAAAAGGCTTATCTTTATAGTAAATAATGAACATTGTTCGACTTATTATCTTGACAATACTATTAAGTTACTATCTGAAAACAGTGAAATAATAAAATTACATAAAGCAACGAAAGGCGCTGCCTGTAGCTGCCTTATGGCGGAAGAATATATCAATAACGATGATCCGTTAATAATTGTAAATGGTGACCAAATCATTGACATAGATTATAAAGAGGTCTTTAACTATTTTACAAATCAAAAATACGATGCAGGTGTAATTTCTTTCGACTCAGTACATCCAAGATGGTCTTATGTAAGGCTCAACGAAAACAATAAAATTGTAGAGACAACCGAGAAGAGACCCATAAGCAAACACGCGATCGCAGGCTTTTATTATTATTCTAAAGGCAACCTTTTTATTAAGGCAGCATTTCAATCCATAATAAAAGACAATCATCATAACGACCAGTATTTTATTGCTCCTACAATGAATGAATTAGTACTTGAGAACAAAAATATAGGAATGTTCAACATTAAAGACACACAATACCATAGCTTCTATTCTCCTCAGAAAATAAAGGAATTTGAAAAAATAAAAGAAGATGAAAAAGGCAAATATTAACGATATGACCGACGGATGGTTTATCGGAAACTTTGAACCGTCTCTGTTAAAAACAAATGAAGTAGAAGTAGCCATAAAAAAATACAAGAAAGGCGACAAAGAAACATGGCATTTTCACAAGATCGCTACCGAATTCACCGTTATTGTTTCCGGCAAAGTATTAATGAATGATGTGCTCTATCAGACAGGTGATATAATAGTAATCCCACCTAATGAAGGTACCGATTTCGTTGTACTGGAAGATACCACAACAACCGTAGTGAAAATACCGGGAGCAAACAATGATAAATTCACCCGATAAAACATGATAAATATAGTCATCCCAATGGCCGGAGAAGGTAGCCGGTTCAAAATAGCAGGGTATAAAAAACCTAAACCTTTCATAGATGTTCTAGGAAAACCTATGATCGAAAGGGTGATGGAAAACTTATCTTATCCGAATGCTAATTTTATACTGGTTTTAAAAAAAGAACATTTCGATGCCGAACCGGAAACAATAAAATTTCTGAAAGAAAAATACAACGCCACTTTTGTTACGATAGAGAAACTTACAGAAGGAACAGCCTGCACTGTTCTATATGCTAGAAAACACATCAATAACGACATCCCTTTACTAATAGCTAATTCCGATCAAATAGTAGACATGAATATTGCTCAATACATTGATGATTGTTTTCAAAAAAAACTTGACGGCTCCATACTCACCTTTTCGGATAAAGAATTAAATCCTAAATGGTCTTTTGCAAAAATCAATAACGACGGGATAGTAACAGAGGTAGCAGAAAAAAAAGCAATATCCGAATTTGCTACTGTTGGCATCTATCTGTTCTCTAAAGGAAATATTTTTGTAGATGCCGCTATTGATATGATCGCAAGAAATATCAGAACAAATAATGAGTTCTATACATGCCCGGTTTACAATCATGCCATAGAAAACGGAAACAAGTTCGGCATTTATAACATCCAGTTTGAACAAATGAATGGACTTGGAATTCCAGAAGACTTGGACAAATACATCAGCAAAATATCATAAACATGAGTGCCTTACTAAAAAAACTTGTTTACAGTATTTTTCACTTTTTATTTTCAATTGCTGGCAAAAAGACGCGCACTAATTTATTCAATATTATAGTAAACGCCTTTGGTGAATCCAATGATTCATTTGCCAGTTATCATCTCCGGCCTTATTACGCTAAAGATTACAACAAATGGAATGACCCGCTAATAAAAGCACTTCCAAAAATGGCGATAGTGATCCAAGGGCCATTACTGAAAGAAAAAAAATTTACTTTAGAAACTATAAAAATTTATAAAAAAAACTATCCAGATGATATTATTATCCTTTCTACCTGGGAAGGGGAAGATCCCGCTTATCTCATAGAAATAAAAAAAGAAGGGGTTGAACTGCTTCTCAACAAAAAACCTAACACTCCAGGGCTTTCAAACCGCAATCTTCAAATCTATTCCACACTGCAAGGCCTGAAACGGGCAAAGGAACTTGGCTATGAATATGCCATAAAAACGAGAACTGATCAACGATTCTATGCCGAGAACACAAAGGAATATCTTTTTAATTTATTAAAAACATTTCCTTTGTCATCTGCGATAAATACGCAAAAAGAACGACTCGTATGTGCAAGCTTAAATACTTTCAAATATAGAAGGTATGGAATTTCTGATATGTTTACCTTTGGACACATGGCAGACCTTTTACTTCTTTGGGACATAGACCTGCAAGATAATAGCAGCCCCTCTCATGATGAAGCTATTATCAATCAACATTTCATTTCTCCGGTAGAATCATTTATTACTACGTCTTTTTTGAAAAAAATTTCCATCAATTACAACTGGGAATTAAATGATAGCTGGAAAATATTCGCAGAACATTTTATTGTGATCAACAAAGAAGACATAGACTTCTATTGGCCAAAATACAACAAAGAACAAGAATACAGAAAACTACTTTATGATAATATATATCATTTGCAGGAATTAAGTTTCCGTGAATGGATTAATTTACACTCCGGAATAAAAGATAAGGATTTAAACTATCCAAATAATAAGATACAGATTTTGTGATAGTTAAGCAAACACTAATAAATGTTAAAAATTAAATTTTCATATCCTCATCCACAATGGCCTATTTTCAGGCAAAGCCCTGCCAGCAAAGGGGTCTGGGATGATTGTGAGTTTCATCTAAACACTGTTGATAACCAGAAATATGATTATTGGGTTATATTCGGTGGCTTATTGGATTATGAAGATGCTAATTGCGCTCCTGAAAACACATTGTTTCTTACTGCCGAAGCTTCTTCCGTACAGCCAAATAAAGATAATTTTCTAAGCCAGTTTGCTCATATTATTACTTGCCAAAGACAACTTTCGCATCCATCTATTTCTTATTTTCACCAAGGTCACCCCTGGTTTGTAGGAAAGAATTATGATGAATTGATTCAGCCGAGCTTCCCGGTAAAATCAAAGGAAATCTGTGTTATAACATCGAGCAAGGCTTTTACTGAAGGCCATAGAAAGCGACTTGATTTTGTAATGAAACTCAAAGAACATTACGGTGACAGGATGGACCTATACGGCCGTGGGATAAGGGACTTTGAGGATAAATGGGATGTTTTAAAAGATTATAAATATTCTATAGCGATAGAAAATTTTGTATGCGACGATTGGCTTACTGAAAAGCTTTACGATTGCTTCCTTTCCGGAACGTTCCCTTTCTATTATGGTTGCCCTAACGTAGAAAAATATTTTAATAAAAATTCTTACGAGCCTATTGACATTAATGATCTCGAGAAATCCATACGCACTTTAGATACTATCCTAGCAAATGATAATTTTTACAAAAATGCTGTACCTTACCTCCATGAATCGAAAATAAAATATTTGAATGAATATAATATATTTCCTTTGGTCGCAAATTTTGTAAAGCAAAAAATAAATACAAATGCTCAAATCAAACAAATGACCATTCGTCCCGAAGAACTATATTTCCCTTACAATTATAGATGGATTGCCCGAAGATTTAAAAACAAAATATCAAAATATATTTTTGGAAAAGAAATTTCATTGAGTGGCGCCTTAAAAAATGGGTGAAACAAAACAGCCAATATAATATTTACAGGCTTACTGATTCATTATAAGAAAATAATTAAATTCCCTATCTTGTATACAATTCCAAAAACAAACTCAATGGATGATAAAGAAGCAAAGATATTTGTAGCCGGCGGCAAAGGAATGTTAGGATCGGCCATTGTCCGATCCCTAAAAAAAGACGGTTATAAAAATATAATAATAAAACCTAAATCAGAATTAGATCTTAAGGATACAGAAAGCGTAAAGCGTTTTTTTGAAAAGGAAAAACCAACTATTACAATATTAGCCGCCGCAAAAGTAGGCGGCATACAGGCAAATATTGACGCTCCCGTTGAATTTCTTTATGATAATCTATTAATACAAAATAACGTATTGTACCAATCCTTTCAGCATGGAGTCAGTAAGATAGTTTTTTTAGGCAGTTCTTGTATTTACCCTAAGGAATGTCCTCAGCCAATGGCGGAAGAATATATTGGAACAGGGCCACTTGAACCTACAAACGAAGGTTATGCACTCGCTAAATTAGCAGGCATTAAACTTGTACAAAGCCTGCATAAACAATATGGCTGCAATGGCATAAATCTTATACCGTGTAACTTATATGGCACCAATGATAGCTTTGATCCTATACATGCTCATGTGCTCTCCTCATTAGTAAGAAAATTCGCAGATGCAGTAGATTCTAAGACCAATGTAATCAGTCTATGGGGAACAGGAATAGCAAGACGAGAATTTATGCATGTGGACGATGCTGCAGAGGCTACTGTTTACTTTATGGAAAATTACTCCTCACCTGAAGTCATAAATATCGGATGGGGTGAAGATATTTCAATCAAAGAACTGGCTGAAAAAATCGCTATCTTTACTAATTATAAAGGGGAAATAGAATGGGACGCAACAAAGCCAAACGGCATGCTGCGCAAATGCATGAATGTTACAAAAATGAAAAATGCAGGATTTAATCCTAAAATCAACCTGGATTCAGGCATTTCTCAAACTATAGCAGAATACAAAAAATCAAAACTTATTTAACTACCACATCACATGATTCCATTAATGAAAAATGCTTTTTTGAATGAGTATGAAACAAAAAAAGCATTGGCAGATTTTATACTTCAGGCCGACAGGCTAAGTATGGATGTCAAATGTAGTGAGTTTGAAAAGGCTTTCTCCGCCAAACAAGGTCGGAAAGAAGGTATACTTTTCAATAGTGGTGGAAGTGCCAATTTAGCCATGCTTCAGGCACTAAAAAATATGGGTAAGCTAAAAGCAGGAGATCATGTTGGATTCTCAGCACTTACCTGGTCTACCAATACTATGCCCATTATTCAAATGGACATGGTACCTGTACCTATTGACTGTGAAATCAATACTCTCAATGTAATGTCTCAAAACCTTGAAGAGAGATTAAAGGAAACACCCTTGAAAGCATTATTCTTAACGAACGTACTAGGCTTTTTAGGAGATATAGAAAATATACGAAAAATCTGCTTACAAAAAGATATTCTTCTGATTGAAGATAACTGTGAATCTTTAGGAACTGAATCTCTCGATGGCAAAGCAGGTAATTTTGGAATTGGGGCCAGCTTCTCTTTTTTTGTAGCACATCATATGTCTACTATAGAAGGAGGGATGGTTTGTACCGATGACCAGGATTTTGCTGAAATGCTACGAATAGTGAGAGCCAATGGATGGGACAGAAATTTAACCGCAGCACAACAGGTTAAATGGCGTAAAAAATATAATATCAATTCAGAGTTTGATGCTAAATACACCTTTTACGATTTAGGATTTAATTTCAGGCCAACTGAAATAACAGGTTTTTTGGGATTATATCAAATGCAATTTCTTGATGAAAATATCAAAACAAGAGAAAAAAATTATCTCTTGCTAGAAAA
The DNA here is from genome assembly GCA_031416415.1 of Cytophagales bacterium. GTDB lineage: Bacteria > Bacteroidota > Bacteroidia > Cytophagales > Cytophagaceae > JANYCO01. The sequence continues at coordinate 22,540 of JANOTP010000023.1, forward strand.
GACAATGAAGGAAAATCCGGATCTTATTACCTTATCACACGAACATATAAAAACACTTTCGACCTTTGCCTTCCCTATTGTTTGCAAGTCACCTGAATTACGTTTAAAATACCTATCCCAATTTTCAGGTGCAGGAATAGAAATAAGACCCATGATAGCAGGCAATATGCAGAAACAACCGTTTTACAAAAAATATGTAAAAACAGAATACAGTCTGCCCAACACTGATTTTATCCATGAAAACGGCTTTTATTGTGGAAACTATCCTGAACTTACACAAACGGATTTAGAAACCATCATCAGCTGTTTGTACAAATATTAATTTATGATTGTTGTAAAACTATTGGGTGGTTTAGGAAATCAATTGTTTCAGTATGCATTTGCCCGATACCTTGCCGATGCAAACAATACTGAAGTCTACCTGGAAGATTCTTTTTATGCAACGCAATCACTGAGAAAAGTAGAACTTAACTATTTCAATGTAAAAACAGCCTCATTAAGTAACTATCAAAAATTTGTATTAAAAAGATACTTAAGCTTACGATGGTTCTTTCTAAAAAAAATCTCCCGATACAAAATCACCAAGGAAGAAAGTTTCCAATTCCATGAACCCTTTAAAAAACGTAAGGGGGATCTTTATTTAATTGGTTACTGGCAAAGTGAAAAATATTTTATAGAAATCGCTGACATGATCCGAGAGGAAATCGCAATGAAAGATCCTATGGACACTTTCAATATGCAGACATTATCATATATAACAAGCCATACCTCTGTATCCATACATGTAAGAAGGACCGACTATCTTACCAATACCACAGCCAACAGTGTCCATGGAATATGTGATATTCCATATTACGATAAAGCTATAGAAATTATAAAAAATAAAATTAATAACCCTCATTTTATAATCTTTTCCGATGACCCACAATGGTGTAGAGAAAATATTAAAACAGACTCCCCTATGATCTTTATTGATCATAATACTCAGGATCAAAATTATATTGACATTATACTAATGAGTAAATGTAAGCACCATATTATTGCTAATAGCTCTTTTAGCTGGTGGGGCGCATGGCTAAATGCAAGTACAAGTAAAATAGTAATTGCTCCTCAAAAATGGTTCGTGGATCCAAAACGATATAGCGAAGACATTATACCCTACAGCTGGATAAAAATATAAGATACTTCCAGTGGCTGGTTACAATAATAACCATAAAACTATTTTGATTTTAATCTCCAATTTTCCCAGACAAATTCATACTGATAGGTTAAATAATGTGTCTTACTTAAGTCATTCTGAATACTTTTCATACGCAACTCTGCATTGGGTACAAAATCATGAAACTGAATCTGTATATTTTCAATTTTAGTGACATAGGAAGAGGAAATCAAATGTTCTAATAAATCATACTCTCCACCTTCAATATTGATTTTCATTAAATCAATATTATTTATATTATTATCCTTCATAAAATCCACCGCCTTCACAAGATTAATTCTAGCCTTTCCCTCAATATTACCTTGTTTAAAAATTGAAGATCCATTATCAGATATTCCCAAATATTCTTCTTTAGTAGAATCAGACAAGCCAAAGGCAAAAACCTTTATTTTATCATTTCTCAAAAATCGAATTTCTATTTGTTGAAAAAATGCTTGATAAGGCTCGAATATAAACAGATTACAACAGTATTTTGAAAAAATATCACTCGCCCACTGTCCTTCATAACCGCCCAAATCAAAAACGTTTGACTCGCTATTCAGGTCATAATTCATTCTATGAGTTTTATCGCCATTATCTTTAAACCATGGAATCACACGAAGACTTTGCTTTGAACGAAGAAATGGTACTCTGTTTTTAATTATTGAAATAATTTTTTTAATCATAGTTCTATAATTTTATAAATTGATCATGTTTCAGTTAACACAACCACCATAATATTGTTACTTGATAAATTTTCGTTATGTAATTCACTTATACATTCTCTGTTTTTTTTCAAATGAACGCCATCACTAAAATTGACATCTTCAAGATAAATAATTTTATCAAGATAGTCTTCAATTTCTCTGGTAAAGTTATTTTTATCAATTTCGATTTTGTTCATCTTTTCGATAAGCCTTCTATTATTCTTCTGTAAAATGGTTCAATAGCATATTTACAAGTGCCTTTTTTTATAAAAAATACCATAATTTCCTTTAGAATTCCATCCACTAATTATTGATTTCCTAAAAAAATCAACGTCAAACTTAACTTTTTTGACAAAGATCATGGTTGGCCTTTCCACAAGACGAAAAAACAAATCTGCTGTCAAAATAGCAAAAACAACATACCCCAACATTAACAAAGCTTTAGTCAGTTCACCATATGGCGGTGGTAAAATAAAAGTTTTAATTATTACTTCAAGGCATAGTCCCGACAGCATATGGGTAGCATAGAGAGAAAAGGATATTTTACCCAAATATAATAAAACTCTATTAGCAAGAAATTCCGCATACAGTATGATCGCAAAGGTCAGGCATACCACTACAGATTCTTCCCAAGGCCGATAATTAAAGAGCAAAATAATCAATATTGCAAAAATAAAATAAATATTAAATTTGTTTAAATTACTGTACTTATACATAAACAAATTTATACCGAAGAGAAAAAAAATCATATATGAGAGTATGCGAATATGAGGATATGGAAGAAGGAAAGTAAAGGATAATAAAATAATTGAAACAGCATATAACCACTCGTATCTTCTGTTATCAATGAACTTTAACCAATAAACATACAATCCAATAAAAAGATAAAATTGCATTTCAATTTCTAAAGTCCAAAAAACTGACACATAATATTCTTTAGAAAAAAGCGCAGTGGTTAATGTTAGATTAGAAAATAGTGTTAGCAAATCCATACCTGGCCAACTAATATTGAAAGGGGTATTTTTTATATAACTTACAATATAATAAACAGCGATGATCAATACATTTACAAGAATTATCACTGGGAAAATCCTTGTACTTCTTTTTAAAAGAAATGTGAGATAATCAACTTTAGTAGTAGGTTTCATAAGAACATAAGTCATTATGAAACCAGTAATTACAAAAAACACCTGAACGCCTAAATGTCCGTACGTAAAAATATTTTCAAAAATATTATGCCCAATAGTAGGAATCGTGTTACTTGAATAATGAAAACAACAAACAAACAATGCCGCAATTCCTCTTAATACCTCTATTCCCAGAAGTTTATCTTTCTTATTTTCCATAGCTAACACCAAATATAAATAAAACCAGTTTTAAAAAAATGAAAACAACATTAATTTTTTTACAATTCTTATACTTATTACACAAAAAAGATAAATCAAAATTTCGCTTAACTCTAATTAAAATCATAGATTTTAATTAGAGTTAAGCGAAATAATTATTTAGGTAATAAAAAAAGTAATATATTCACAAAGTCATAAGTATCAAATCATAATGTCATCACTCTTTGAATTCTTCAAACGAAAATAGCACTCCCAAAGTTACAGTATTAATGCCCGTATTTAATGCTGAACTATATATAAAGGAATCCGTCGAGAGCATATTAAACCAAACCTTTTCAGATTTTGAATTTTTAATATTCGACGATTGCTGTACGGACAATACCAGGACTATCATAAATTCTTATAATGATCCTCGCATTAAACTTATCATCAATGAAAAAAATCTTGGATTAACTACATCTCTGAATATTGGTTTAAAAATCGCCCGGGGCGAATATATTGCAAGAATGGATGGTGATGATATTAGTTTGCCAACACGCCTGGAAAAACAGGTAGAATATATGGAACGCTTTCCCCAACTGGGCATTTGTGGCACCTGGATAGAAACCTTTGGGTTTGAAAAAAAGACAGTAGTCAATTTTACGGACAACTGGAATTTATTAAAAGTACAATCTATTTTCTCTTCCCCACTTGCCCATCCAAGCGTATTGATCAGAAAAAAATTTCTTGAAGCCTACCACCTTGAATATGATACACATTTTGTAATTGCTCAGGACTATGATCTATGGTCAAAAGCCGTGGCTCATTTTGACATTGGAATGATCAGTGAAGTTCTACTAAGATACAGGACTTTTGATCCAGCATCACGATCGAAATACATACATCTGCAAACAGATGAAACAAAACAAATTTACAGATCTGTTTTGTATAAAATAGGGATCACACCCACTGAAGAGCAACTAGATACTCATAACATAATAGGTTTCAAAAAAAGAATAAAAACCAGGGAAGATCTTGACAAATGTCAGCTTTGGTTGTTATACTTAAAACAAAAGGCACTTGAATCTACGATATATAAAGAAGAAGACCTGCTTTTGTTGTTACAAACTTATTGGTTTTCTGTCTGCTATTCTGCTGCGCCATTGGGTTTTTATTCATTTAAAAAATATTTATCCATAAAATTTTCTTCGAATTTTTCACCTCCCTTTTCATACAGGATCAAATATTTTATAAAGCTTATCTTTAAGAAATAAATCAACGCATTAATATGAGCAAAAAAACAATTCTGCATATTATTGACTCCTTCGGACTGGGAGGTGCTGAGAAAATAGTGCTCGGCACAATTAATAACTTACAAGAATATAATCACATCCTTGTTCTTCTAAATAAACCGGACGATTTAGTAAAAGATATTACTGCGAAAAATATTACAGTATTTATTCTCGATCATAATAAATATTTTTTTTTAACAACCATCAATAAAATTAAAAAAATCATAAAAGAAAATTCCGTCACCCTGGTACATGCGCATTTATATTGGTCCACATTGATAGCACGTCTAGCAACGAGGGGAAAGCTGCCTTTCTTTTTTAGTCTACATTCAATTATAAGCGCTGATGTATATAAAAATAAATGGTACAGTTACTATACAAAACTATTTGACAAAATTACTTATAAAAAGTCGCAAATATTAATAGGCGTCTCTTCAGAAGTTGTGTTGGATTACAAAAAACACATTGGTGTAAAAGGAAAAACTTTCGTTTTACATAATTTTGTTGACAATGCGTTTTTCTCTGACAAACAGATAAAAAATAATTTTACCGGCGAATTAAAATTAGTAGCGGTAGGCAATCTTAAGGAAGCCAAAAATTACATATACCTGATCAATGCTTTCAAAAATTTAAAAAGCCTGAACATATCCCTTGATATTTATGGAGAAGGCCATCAAAGAGAATTTCTTCAAAAGGAAATAGACAATAATAAATTACGCATTGTACTTAAAGGAAAGTCAACGAATATAAATAATATACTATCTGACTACAATGCGTATGTGATGTGCTCTATACATGAGGGGTTTGGCTTAGCACCGGCAGAAGCTATGGTAACTGGGTTAATGCCCATACTTTCTGATATACCTGCATTAAGAGAAATGTCTTTTAATAAAGGCATTTATATTAACATAAATTCAACTAAAAGTTTTGTAAGTGTGGTAACTAAAATTTTAAATGGAGAAATAATAGTATCTGATTTATCAAAAGAATTATCGAAATTAGCCAGAGATAATTATTCCAGCCAAAATTACATGGAGAAATTAACGGGCATATATAAAAACGAGTTAAATAGTATACAACAATAATCTTCACATTAAATAGACCCCCTAATGCTTTTATTAAATAAACTATGCTTATATTATATTCCCTAAAGTAGATATATGTGTGGAATTAGTGGATTTAGAAATGATAATAGTCTTTTTTCAAAAGATGATTTATCTGAGATGACAAATATTCTTATTAATAGAGGTCCTGATGCTGCTGGTCTTTATTATGACCAAAAAACTGGGATAGGCTTAGGGCACAGAAGACTTAGTATTCTTGATGTTTCAACATCAGCAAATCAACCCTTTTATTCTAAATGTAAAAATTATGTAATTATATTTAATGGAGAAATATATAATTTCAGAGAACTTGCGGCTAAATATAATCTAAGCCTTACTACTACAGGAGACACCGAAGTAATTATAGAACTTTATGCCAAATTCGGAAAAGAATGTGTTCAGGAGTTTAATGGTATGTTTGCCTTTGCAATTTATAACATAAGTAACCAAGAACTATTTCTATGCAGAGACCGCCTGGGAGTCAAACCACTCTTCCTCTATAAACAAGATGATACTATTGCTTTTTCATCAGAGATAAAAGGATTAATAGCCAACAAAAATATTAAGAAAAATCTCACAGTAAATAATGAAGCGATTCGACTTTTTCTTCATCTAGGATATATTCCGGAACCTTATACTATTTATAATGAAATACAAAAATTTCCTTCCGGATCATATTCTACCATAACCAAAACAAACCAGTTGAACGAAAAATACTGGAAACCTGAAGAGAAGATATCGGATACAACAATATCAGATTATACCTTTGCAAAGAATAAATTGAATGAGCTCCTAAACGACTCCATAAAATACCGCATGATCAGTGACGTACCACTTGGTACATTTCTAAGTGGAGGAATAGATTCGAGCCTGGTCACCGCTATCGCACAAAAAAATTCTACTAGTCCCGTAAACACATTCTCCATAGGCTTTAAAGAAGCGAAGTTTAATGAATCAAGCTATGCTTCAAATGTTGCTAAATTTTTAAAAACAAATCACCACGAATTTATTCTGTCTGAAAAAGAAGCAATCGAGTCTCTCGAAAAAATCATGGACCATTTTGATGAGCCATTTGCAGACACCTCTGCTCTTCCTACCTGGATGGTCAGCAAACTGGCTAGTAAAGAGGTGAAAGTAGTTTTAACGGGAGATGGAGGGGATGAATTATTCATGGGATATGGAGCCTATAACTGGGCAGATCGTTTGTCCAAAACAAAGATGCCAATAGTTAGAAGTTTTCTAAAACAAGTATTAAATGCCTCTGGTAAAAACAGGCTTAAAAGGGTCGCTAATTTATTTGACTATGACAGCAAAACAGATATCAGGAGTCATATTTTCTCACAGGAACAGTGTTTTTTTTCGGAGAAGCAATTAAACGAAATTTCAAAAGATTCTATAAAAACAATCTCTGCTAACTGGGGAATAATAGATTCAACTGCACGAAAACTTAGTCCGAAAGAGCAACAAGCACTCTTTGATATAAAATACTATTTGAAAGATGACTTACTGGTTAAGGTCGACAGAGCAAGCATGCTTGCCTCCATTGAAGCAAGGGAACCTTTACTCGATTATAAACTTGTAGAATTTGCACTAAATCTTGACGAAAGTCTAAAAAACAAAAAAGGTATTAGTAAACTCTTACTTAAAGATGTACTTTATGACTATATTCCAGCTTCTTATTTTGACAGGCCGAAGTGGGGCTTCTCCATTCCACTTGCAAAATGGATGAAAAATGATTTGAGTTATCTGATAAATGACTATTTATCCCCAGAAATAACCGAGCAAATCGGCATCTTAAATTATGACTATATTAAAACATTAAAAAAACGTTTTTACAAAGGTGATGATTATCTTTGCAATAGGCTATGGGCAGTAATAATACTGCATAAATGGTTTATAAAAAACACTTAATACTTGGCTGAATATTCAAGGCAGATGACAAAAGGTACTATTTTAATAACAGGAGTAGCAGGCTTTATAGGTTCTAATATCGCTAAAAAGCTTTTAACGAATGGCTATACTGTACTAGGTGTCGACAATTTTGACCCCTTTTATGACAAAAGCATCAAGCTGCAAAACCTTAAATTTCTTACTGCATTCAACGATGCTTTTAAGTTTTATGAATTAGATATCAGAAATCAGGAAGCTCTCCTAAAGCTTGAAAAAGCAGACATGGTAATTCATCTTGCTGCAAAGGCAGGTGTATTACCTTCCATTACCAATCCCGCAGAATATATTGCTACAAATATTGAAGGCACTTTTAATATTCTAGAAATGATGAAAATCAAAAATATTAAAAAAATGGTTTTCGCCTCATCTTCTTCTATTTATGGAAACAACAAAAACATACCTTTTAGCGAAAACGATAAAGTCGACAATCCTATCTCTCCTTATGCTTTTACCAAAAAGTCCTGTGAACTTATAAATTATAATTATCATCATCTTTATAATATCGACATACTTAACCTTCGTTTTTTTACTGTTTATGGTCCAGGACAAAGACCGGATCTTGCCATCCATAAATTTGTAAGCCTAATTGAATCAGGAAAGCCTATAGAAATGTATGGGGATGGCTCCAGTGCCCGCGATTATACTTATATAGATGACATAGTGGAGGGCATATATAAATCTATGGAATATCTAACACTGAATAAAAATATTTATGAAATCATAAACATTGGCAATAACAGTCCAGTAACACTAAAAGAACTAATATCAACTATCTTTACGCTTCTTAAAAAAGAATACGCTGTTAATGTTAAACCAATGCAGGCTGGTGATGTTGATATTACTTATGCAAATATTAAAAAGGCAAAAGAGTTATTGGGATATAATCCTAAAACGACCATGACTGATGGCTTGAAAAAGTTTATAGACTGGTATAAAAAAGGCAATTCATAATGAAAAAAGTTTTATATATAACATATGACGGATTAACCGATTCGCTTGGTCAATCACAAGTCCTGGCATATTTGAAAAAATTTGACCCGGCAAAGATATCTGTTCATATTATTAGCTATGAAAAAAAAGAAAATTATGAAACTAACAAAGCAGATATCCAAAGACAGATCGATGCCTCAACGTTGGTTTGGCATAAATTAAAATACTCAAAAAACCCGCCTATACTTTCTACTGTGTTTGACATATTCAGAGGTTATATGTTTGCTTTGAAGTTAAATAAAAAACAGAAGTTTGAAATCGTTCATTGCAGAGGTTACATACCAGCATTCATAGGTCTCTGGTTAAAAAAAACTTCAGGCCTAAAATTCGTTTTTGACATGAGAGGCTGGTGGGTAGACGAGAAAAAAGAAAGTGGCTTATGGAATGGTAAAATATATGACTATATATATTCCTTCTATAAAAAAAAGGAAAAGGATTTTTTTAAATATTCCGATTTCGCAGTTTCACTCACTTATGCTGGTAAAGAAGAAATTATTAAACAAGGCTTAAAAGCTGAAGGCGTTATCGGAGTTATCCCAACCTGTGTTGACTTTGATATTTTCAAGTCCTTTTCTTCGGAGACAAGGTTTACTATAAGACAAGAGCTCTCTATACCCCAAAACGCCAGGGTTATGATTTATAGTGGCGCCCTTGGTGGAAATTATTCTTCGCAAGAACTTCTAGGGCTATTTGAAAAATACAGATTAATGTATCCACAAGCATGGTTGCTTATACTTTCAAAAGAGTCTTCTGATAGTGAAAAACAAATATTCAAAAATACAGAAAATGTAATATTCAAATCAGTCTCTTATAAAAAGGTCAGTGATTATTTAATCGCTTCGGATATAGGCGTTATTTTTTACAAATTAAGCTTTTCAGTCATTGGAAGAAGTCCGACAAAACTTGGTGAATACTGGGCTTGTGGCGTTCCTGTTATTTCTTATTCAGGCATAGGTGATCTTGATAAGATAATTCAGCAATATCCTGAAGGCGGAATATTACTCAAAAATTCAAACAGTAATTATGGGGCCGAAATTTTTGATAATACAATCTTTGCTTCGCCAAATAAAGAAACGTTGAGAAAAAGTGCTATTGATTATTTTGACATACACAAAGGTGTAAAATTCTATGAAAAGGTATACAGCGATCTAAATGTCAATTAAAGAGTCTCTTAGACTATTAAATATTCAAAAAGGATATCGTCTATATGATTTTCTTTTAGTAATTTCAATAATATTTCCCTTATACAATTAATACCATGTATCCATATATCTTTAACCCAAAAAAAGTTTATAAAACCAAAAATCAAGAGTTAAATTCATTTATTGACAAAGAAGAAGCCGGGAATAATATTGACTGGAAAACTGTAGACTCATTTGGAGAAGAATGGTCTAAGTTTAATTCTTTTTCAGAAAAGGAAATAGAAGCTGTAGGCGATAATTATTTCGATATTGTATCCAAAGACATCCTAAATAATAATGCTAGTGTACTTGATGTTGGCTGTGGAAGTGGAAGATGGATACGCTATGTGGCAGACAAAGTAAAATTTGTAGAAGGTGTTGATCCTAGTCATTCTGTTTTTTATGCCGCAAATTATCTTAGTGACAAATCTAATGTTAGAATTTCTCAGGCCGAGGTAGATTATATTCCTTTTGAAGACAACTCCTTTGATTTGGTCTATAGTTTGGGTGTATTGCACCACATTCCAGACACTCGAAGAGCAATGGAAAAATGTGTTAAAAAAGTAAAGCCGGGCGGATATTTTCTTGTATACTTATATTATAATTTTGAAAACCGAGGGATGTTTTTCAAGGCTATTCATAATAGTTCCAATGTTCTAAGATGGGTAGTAAGCAAACTGCCTTCCTCGCTAAAAAAATTCACTTGTGATATACTTACTATATTAATCTATCTTCCATTAATCATACTGTCAAGGATTTTAAACAAACTCCCATTTCTAAAAAGATACGCAGACAAAATACCTTTGTCCTGGTATAGAGACAAAAGTTTCAATATGATCAGGAACGATTGCCTGGATAGATTTGGAACACCGCTTGAGCAAAGGTTTAGCAAAAAACAAATTGAAGAAATGATGCAGGCTTCTGGATTGAGCAACATTGTCTTTTCAGACAAAGCTCCCTTTTGGCACGCACTAGGAAAAAAGACAATAGTATAACTTCTTTTAGATGCAGTTGGATGAGTAATAAAAAAATAATAGTAATCTGCCCACATCCTGAAAATGTAGCGCCAGGACAACGATTAAAGTACGAACAATATTTTTCTTATTGGAGAGATAATAATATAGACATAGAAGTCTCTCCATTTATGACAGAAAGATTTCAAAATATTGTATATAAAAAAGGGTACTATATTGAGAAGATTTTTTGGACACTCTTCGGATATCTGAGAAGAACATATGACTTATTCAGGTTACCGTTCTATGATGGTGTTTATATATTTTTGTGGGTTACACCTTTTGGTTTACCTGTATTTGAATTCCTTTATACATTATTGAATAAGAAAATTATTTACGATATAGATGACCTTGTTTTTCTAGCACCAGCCAGTAAAGCAAATAAATTTATAGCCCGATTCAAAGGCAAAAGTAAACCACCTTTCCTTATGAAAAAGGCACTACATGTTATTACTTGTACGCCTTACCTCTCTTCTTATGCCAAACAATATAATTCTAATATCACTGACATTTCGTCTACTATAAATACAGACACCTATATACCGAGAGTTGATTATGAAAAAAACAATACGATAGTACTGGGTTGGAGTGGAAGTCATAGCACTGTTCAATATTTATATCTATTGAAGGAGGTGTTGTTGGAGATTAATAAAATCCAACCATTCAAATTATTAGTAATAGGGAGCAAAGATTTTGAGATAAAGGGCTTAGATATTGAATGCCTTAACTGGAATCTGGAAACTGAGGTGAAAGACTTACAAAAAATTGACATAGGCTTATACCCATTACCTGATGAGGAATGGGTGATGGGAAAGAGTGGCTTAAAAGCATTGCAATATATGGCATTAGGAATTCCAACAATTGCAACTGCTATAGGCGCTAATTTCAGAGTAATAGAGGATAGTGTTTCAGGCTATCTGGTTAAAAGTCCTAACGAATGGAAGGAAAAAATACTAGTTTTAATATCAAACGCCAACCAAAGAAAATTGATCGGTATAAAAGGTAGAGCCCGTGTCGAAGAATATTATTCAATAAAAGCAAATAGAGATACTTATTTGAATATTATAAAGAAGGTTTGCGAATAATTTTTCGAGAAAAATAGTTTAATAGTTCTGTCAAAAAATAAGCCGCAGGCATTATTAAAAGAGTATCACACTGTAGAAGATATCTCATCTCAATATTCCTAAGCAAATAAGGATCTCCTGCAGAAATCAACAGGTACCAAGCGACGAAGAAGAAAAAATTCAATAAAATTACAACGCCCAAATGCCTGGATGCAAATAAGAGTGTCCCTCCAATACCTACTATTAATATAAATATTCTGAACAAAAAAAGTAGCGCAGCCATAGCTTTGATTACACCATCGGTGCTACTTAATAGCTCAATCTTAAAAAAGCATTTTTTTAAATTCTCCAACGGGAGTATAACCCAATAATGAAACCCATTATATTGTAGCTGGTGTTGTTTAAGAATATCAAAATTTTTCACAATAATAGTATCAAACTTATTGGCACTTACTGGACCTTTCCAATAAGCAGGCCATTCGCTAAAGCCACTGCTGTAATTTTGGCAAAGGAAAAACGTTTGAGCCAATAACACAGAGTCATCAGGATATTTATATGCATTTTCCCTGTCTATCTCAATTGATTGATTTGAAAGTATTTGATTAAACTGTGGCTGCCACTTACTTTGTACTGAATAATTATATGATATATAGGCTTGAACATCTTTTCCCCATCCTTTTATCCCAGATATCCTGTGAGTAGCAACCAGCTGATGATGCAGCAGTAAATTTCTTGTGGGCCACCATCCATATGACAAAGCTATTGCAAGGCTATATATAATAAAATTTCTAATATTATCTTTATTACTTTTTGTCTTTAAGATCATATAAAAAAAGTACACTAGATAAATTGCCATAAATAGGGCCATTTGTGGTCTTACAAGTATGTTAAAACCTGATAGGAGTCCAAAATAAAAATATTTATACTTTGATGTACTACATAAAAAAATAAATAAAGAAAATAACATAATGAACACCGCCGGACTTTCTGCTGACAAAAAAGGCGCCCACAATATATTGATCGGGTGAATAGCATATAGTATTGCGGCAAGGCAACTCACCTGTTTTTGATTAAAAACTGTTTCCGAAATTCGATATACAAAATAAATATTTAGGGTATCGCAAATGACCTGAAAAAAAGATAAAAAATATAAGTATGTGTTAGATCCTGGTAAAAAATAAAAGGCAGAAATAAAAAATGCGTATCCAGGCATTCTTGAAAAATATCCATCCGGGTTATTAATATCAGAAGTATAAGAACCATGCAAAATCAAATTATTTATACAGTCCAGCCACATGGATATATCAGGACCTTTTGCAAAAATATTTGCTTCTCCATAATAAGATTGTGCATGATACTTTGAAAAAAAACACACATAAACAAGTCTTAGAAAAAATCCTACTAAAAAAATTATTGTGACTCTATTTTTAAAAAAATTAGACTTGTAAAACAATATCATAGTATATTTTCTGTTTTATCACCCTCTCCTTTACTCTTTATTGTTGCATAAATACCGCAAACAAAAAAAGGAAGCATCGGTGTCTTGTACCTTGCAAGTGTACCAAAATTATTTGATACTACCCCTACTCCAAAGGCAAAAGTTATTGAAAACAGAAAACAGAAAGTCGTAAAAGGGGTAAATATTTTTTCACCCCGTTTAAACTTTATAATATGGCGCAAAAACAAATAACTAATGTATAAAAAATACAATCCCTCTAGCATCGAAAGAAACATTAAAGGGTTATAAACCTCCCATATAAAAGGTCGGTAAAATGTAACGACAAAAGATTTAACAACCAAAGCAGGGATATTGCTTGGTGTAAGTTCCATGCTTCCTAGGCTATAATAGGACCCACCGACTTCAAGACTTACCTGGGAAATATAACTTGCAGTAGAAAGGGCAGTATTTGAAATATTTTCCAAACTATATTTTTCATCCTCCTTAGATATTAATACAGTTGCATAATAACTTAATATAAGCGCTATTAAAAAAAAAATAGGTCGGACGAATATCCTTAAGGGTTTACTTTTTATTTTACTATTGTAAATTGAAAATATATATATAGATATCGTAGCCGCAAAACACATAATTATATATATTTTCACTATAGTAAGTATATAAGCACAAAAAAACATGATGAAAAAATTGCTTATTGAATATTTTTTAAAATACACAGTATTTATAATCGCACAAAACAGAAAGAATAATGCTATGCTGCAAATGGTATCTTTCATGATTCCACTCGTCCAGAAAACTATAGAAGGCAAATACAAACATCCAATAGATAATTCTTTATACAAATTTGGAAACATTTTCCCTAGAGTAAGAAATAACCTCCAACTTCCCCAAAAGCTAAGCAAAGAAAATACAATAGTAGTTGAAACATAAGAATCGAATGTAAAAATATTAATAACACCTGCACTTCTTGAAATTGACAAAGAAGCGGAATCATATATAAAATTCATCCTCCTAAGATAATTAAATAGATCGCCATCTTTAATGTCAAGATAAAACAAAAGCTTAAAACCATTAATAGGATCTGTTCGTAAAGCATCTGATATTACTAAACTGTCGGAAAAATAATTAAAAGTATCTCCTCCATTATAATAAAAAAAATAAATACACCCAAAAGCTAATCCTCCAGCAATGCGAAATAAATATGCTTTTAAAAAATATTGGGCGATTAATTTGTCATTTTTATTAATAGTTTTATATATGTAAGCAATCAAAAATGCTATCAAAAAATAAAATGGGGCAACAATTATATCTATATAACTCATACGATATTAATTTATACAGCAATATATAAAATATAATTTATCTTGCTTTTTTAACAAAAATACAAACATTTAAGATCATATACAATGTCCTAAATAATCTTCATGTCAACTTCAAAAAAAGGTTTAAAAAAT
>JANOTP010000024.1:0-26554 GCA_031416415.1 Cytophagales bacterium
CCAATTGCTAAAATAATAAATTATCAGTTATTTAAAAAACGCAGAAGTACTTAGAAGTGTTTCTGCGTTTTTTGTTTAGGTAGTTTTCAGAGTGCAAGTGATAGTAAGAGAATTGAACATTTTTACTTTCCAATGCAAAACTTCCCAAAAATAGCCCCTAGGATATCTTTGTCAACGTCGATCTCTCCTGTGATGGTGCCTAGGTAGTAGAGCGATTGACGGATATCTTGTGCCAAGAAATCTCCTGTAATGCGGGTATCTAAACCTTCCTGAACTTTCTGAAGAGCTTCTTTACTTTTGCTCAACGCCTCGAAGTGACGGGCGTTTGTTACAATGGCACTGTCGGCTAAACTTCGACCGGCCACTACAATGTTGTACAACTCATTTTTCAAGTCTTCAATATGTTCTTTCTTTCCAGCAGAAATACAAACTACTGGGTCGTTCATGGTCTGTGGTAGAGGATTTATCGTTGAGCCTAGGGGTAACAAATCCATTTTGTTGGGTACAACAATAAAAGGAATACCATGTTTGGTGAGTTCTAAAATATCGGTTCTTGCTTCGTCTATAGAAAGCGTGGAGGCGTCAAAAATATAAATAAGCAATGCAGAAAGACGAATTTTTTCAAATGTTTTTTCTACCCCAATTGCTTCAATGGCGTCGGTCGCTTCGCGAATACCTGCGGTATCTATTAGACGAAACTCTACTCCTTTAATAACTAATTTTTCTTCGATGGTATCACGGGTTGTTCCTGCTATTTCGGAAACAATAGCTCTGTCTTCGTTGAGCAGTGTGTTGAGCAAGGTAGATTTCCCAGCGTTGGGTCTTCCCGCTATAACAGTGCTTACACCGGTTTTGATAGCATTGCCTAATTGAAAACTATTTAGTAATTCAAACAACATACTTTGTATTTTGATTACCAAATTGCGAAGCTGGCTGCGGTCTGCAAACTCTACGTCTTCTTCGCTGAAATCTAATTCTAGTTCTATAAGTGCTGCAAAACCAATGAGCTCATCGCGTAGGTTTTTTATTTCATGAGAAATTCCACCACGCATCTGATTCATTGCGGCAAGGTGACTTGCCTCGGAATCAGAAGCAATCAAATCTGCCACTGCTTCTGCTTGTGCTAGATCAAAACGTCCGTTAAGAAAAGCACGTTGTGTAAACTCCCCTGGCTTGGCATATCGAGCGCCTGAATTAATTAGTAGACGAATGATTTTACCAATAATATAATTAGAACCATGGCAGGAAATTTCCACCACGTTTTCTTTTGTAAAGGATCTAGGTGTTTTAAAAATAGAAACTAATACTTCGTCAATGATCGTATCACCTTCCACAATAGTTCCAAAATGAATGGTATGGGATTCTTGTTTCGTAAGGTCTTTGCCTTTAAAAACTTTTTGGCAGATGGTAATTGCGTCTTTTCCTGAAAGCCTAATTATTGCAATGGCACCAACGCCTGGTGCAGTAGCAGGAGCAATTATCGTGTCTATAGATAGATTATAATTATTCAATTCAATCGTTATTTAATTTTTTAGCATATTTAACCATTTCAGAAAAATATTCTACATCAGAATTATGTTGAAAGAATACTACTAATGGAACCATAAATTTTAATTCAAAATCTAGTGAATGAAAACGGACAGAATTCCAACCATTGTCATCTTTATATTTAAAGCTATAAGTCCCTGGCAAACTTTTATTTATATCTCCAATATCAGTTAATCTAATTAAAAAATATTCTTTCCAAAAATAAGAACTAACTTTCACTTGAAGTGACTTTTTATCTATTTCGATTTTTTTAGCACTATAAATACATGTAAAAAAAATCAAGGCATACAAAAAAGTGACTAAAATAATTCCAGGTATAAAAAATGCAACTATCATTGATACAATCATTATAGAACCTATAATAATCCATCCAATATAATGGATCAATCCTACGTCGGATATTAATTCAATCTTATTCTCACTACTCATTTAAATGCTACTCCACTACATAAGTAGCTACAAACTGATCCCAGGTAAGTGTCTTATTTTTATCTTCTCCTAAGTAATGAAGGATTTTGTCGAGTTCTACTGCTTCACGATAACCTGAAAGATTTAACAACATATTTTCATTTTCGTCAAGGTACAAGGTAGTTGGATAACCGTTTGCTTTAAATATACGAGTAGCCAGTTCACGTTCTGTAACGACAGTACCTTTGTAATTGGAAGCCTTAGCGCTTTCGGCATTCAATTTAACGGCATAAAAACGTTTGTTCATATACGCTACAACTCTTGGGTCTTTCATGGTAGTAGCGTCCATTTTTTTACACCATCCACACCAGTCGGTATAGACATCTATAAATATCTTTTTCTTTTTTTTCTTATTCAGCTTTGTTGCTTCATCATAACTCACCCACTTAATTTCTTCGGCTGGTTTATCTTTTTTTACTTCTTTTTTATCCCATGTAAAAGAAACAATCGCTCCTCCAATTAACATTATGACAATAGAGGCTATTAAGAATTTAGTTTTCATATAGAATTAGTAGTTTACCCTTTTTACAAAATTAAGCTATTTTACTGTATTATTAAACTCGTTTTAAGAAGTTTTAGTTCTAAGTTTTTTCGTAATCACCCCTTGAGAAGGTGAAAATAACAAGACCAAAAGAAATTCAATTCCCGCAACAGTACTCATGCCTCCTGCAATAGAGGCATCTAATACTACCGCCAGGTAATAGCCACCGATAGCGGCAAGAATACCTATTAAAATTGAATAAAGGAGCATTTTATTGAAGTTATCCGTCAGCAAATAAGCTGTAGCAGGAGGTGCTACCAGAAAAGCTACAACGAGAATAGCGCCTACCGCCTCAAAGGAAGCAACGGTGGTAAAAGAAACCATACCCATCAATAGATAGTGCCATAACGTAACAGATACACCGATAGAAGCTGCATACGCAGGGTCAAATGTGGTGAGAAATAATTCTTTATAGCCAAAGAGTATAAACAGCAGTATGACTGCAAATACAACCAATGCAATCCACATCACTCGAGGACCTATTTCTAAGCCAGAGGCCAATGTCCATTGATCTAAGGGGATCAAAGCAATTTCACCATATAAAACGCAATCCTGGTCTAGATCTATATTTTCAGCATAATAGGAGATTAGAATTACTCCTAGAGCAAATAAGGTTGTAAAAATAACTCCAATGGAGGCGTCTTCTTGGAGCCTTGCTTTTCGGTGTAAAAATTCAATAAGAAAAGTAGTGAGCAACCCAATTAGTCCTGCGCCAATAATCATGGTAATAGAATCTCTGCTCCCACTAATGAGGTAAGCCAATACAATACCAGGCAATACTGCATGAGATATAGCATCACCAATAAGTGCCATTCTTCTTAGCACAAGATAACAGCCCAGCAATGCGCAAGAAGCTGCCACTAAAGATCCTGTGAGTATGATGTAGAATGCGTTCATTTTTTTTAAGGACTCAATACTAATAACTAATAAGGAATGGTGCTGTCGTGTGGATCCTTGTGGGGATATTTCAACTGTTCTTCCAATTTTTTTTCAATTTCAGGAGTAATGATGTGTTCAATATTTTCCGCATCGTCGTGCACATGGTCGGGAGATAGGTTTACATATTCAGTAAGATACATTTCCCAAAGACGGTGTAGTTTTGTAACTCGTTGTCCTTTGAATCTACCTTCTTCTGTAAGCACAAACTTATTGTTTGCCGAACGCAAATAACCACGTCTAATAAGAATAGAAAACCAACGATTTAAAACGGATGTAGAATAACCTCTTTTTTCGGCTAGTTCGTCAACAGTCCTTTCTTTAAAAAAATTGGCATCTAGTTCTCCTAATTGATAAAATGCTTTCAAGATATTTTCTTCCAAAATCAATCTTTTATGTTTACGAAGACTGAACCATTTGTAAACAATTCCTTTTTGAGGGGCAAACATGAAAGAGAAGATGGCGATGCAGGATACCAACATTACAATCCATGGACCTGTAGGCATACCAGAAGTAGTGTAGGAAACGAATGCCCCTCCTATTCCGGAAACCATTCCAAAGAGAGAAGCTAATACCAACATAAGTGGTAATTTATTTGTCCAGAACCGAGCTGCTGCTGCTGGGGTAATAAGCATTGCTGCCATCAGCACAACACCTATAGCCTGAATGCCTACCACCACTGCTAGAACAGTCAGTGTAGTAAGTACGAATTCTAATATTTTGACAGGAAACCCAACAGAAAGTGCGAAGCTAGAGTCAAAGGAAATCAGCATGAATTCTTTGTAAAGAAAAAAAACTGCTAGAATAAGCACTATCGAAACTGTTCCAAAAACATATACATCAGCGCCTACCAATGATGCTGCTTTTCCAAAAAGAAAACTATCGAGACCAGACTGGGAAGCATTTCCAGAATGTTGAATATACGTAAGCAACAAAATACCAATGCCAAAAAAAACGGACAAAACTAATCCTATCGCTGAATCTTCTTTGATGCGGGAATTTTTTCTAATAAAATCAACTGCGTATACCGATAACCAACCCGTCACAAATGCACCTATCAAAAGTACGATGGGATTTTTTTCGCCTGACAAAATAAACGCTACACAAACACCTGGCAATACTGCATGTGCAATCGCATCGCCGATGAGGGCTTTTTTTCTCAAAAAGGTAAAACAACCCAAGACCGCAGATCCAGCGGACATCAACATCACTCCTAATACAACATAAATCGTATTGGGATCACTAAAAGACAAGAAGTTGACTAAGTCGTTCATGTTAAATTTATTCTCTAGAAGGTACTCCTTGTTTGGCTAGTAAGTCTCCTACATTAGAAAGTAACGTGAGTTTACCACCGTATGTTTCCTGAAGTAATTCTTGTGTAAATACTTTTTCGGTAGGTCCACATGCCACGAGTCTCATGTTCAACAGCAATACCCAACTAAAATAATCTTTTACAGATTGTAAATCATGGTGCACTACTACAACGGTTTTTCCTGCGGCAGTCATTTTTTTAAGAATTTCAATAATGGCAGCTTCGGTTGCAGCGTCTACACCTGCAAAGGGTTCGTCCATGAAATACAATTCAGCATCTTGCGCTAACGCACGTGCTAAGAAAACACGTTGTTGTTGCCCACCACTGAGTTGGCTTATCTGTCGATTTGCGAATTGTTGCATACCTACTTTTTCCAGACACTCCATAGCCACTTCCTTGTCTGCTTTTCGAGGACGTTTGAAGAGACCAAGTTTTCCATAGCGTCCCATTAATACCACATCAAATGCCGAGGCAGGAAAATCCCAATCTACGGATTCACGTTGGGGTACATAACTTACTCTTTCCCTTACGGCTTCCAATTTTTTATCAAACAATTCAACAAAGCCACTTGCCGAAGGAATCAAACCCATGATAGTTTTGATAAGGGTAGATTTTCCAGCCCCGTTGGGACCTATAATACCAACCAACACTCCTTTCGGCAATTTAAAATCTACACCCCAGAGCACAGGTTTTTTATTGTAACTAACGGTAAGATCGTGTACTTCTAAAATTGAATTCTCTGCCTCGATTTTCATAAACTTATTTCTTATGAAGTGTTAGTAATAGATCTAGTTAGTTTTAAATAGTAGAACGTACTATTATTTCAATGCTTTTACAATCGTATTTACATTTGCTTTAACCATACCAATATAAGTACCTTCAGGCGTACCTGCCTGTCCCATAGCATCAGAGAAGAGTGTACCACCAATTTTCACTTCGTGGCCTTTCGCTTTACAGCCTTCTACTACGGCCTTTATAGATTTATCAGATACAGATGTTTCAATAAAAATTGCTTTTATTTTTCTCGTCGTTATAGTATTTACTAAGGAGGTAACATCGTTTAGTCCATAGTCTGAAACGGTTGATATTCCTTGCAATCCTTTTACTTCTATGTTATAATATTGACCAAAATAGCCAAAAGCATCGTGCGCTGTAATAAGGAGACGGCTTTGAATAGGAATGGTATTAATTTGTTTTTTCACCCATTCGTCTAGAGAATCTAATTGAGCGGAATATTGAATGGTATTGGCTTTATAAAGTTTACTGTTTAAGGAGTCTACTTTCTGAAGTTCACTGGAGGCAAACAATACTGCTTGTTTCCAAACGGAAACACTAAACCAAATATGTGGATCAGGAACAGTTCCTTTCTCGTCTAACACTCTTAAATTAGATTTGGTTACACCGTCTGAAACAGCTATTACTTTTTTCTTTTTAGACAACTTCTCTAATACCTCACTCATTTTTCCTTCAAGGTGTAAGCCGTTGTAAAAAATAATATCTGCTTGCTGTAATTTTTGAAGATCACCTTGAGTTACTTTATACAAATGTGGATCTACGCCCGCACCCATCAATACATCGACCTCTGCTTTGTCGCCTGTAATATTAGTAATTGCATCGGCCACCATACCCGTAGTACCAACCGTTACAATTTTTATTTTTTTATCCGAACTATTTTCCGATTTATCAGCACAAGCAACTAGGAGAACAGAAACCATTACTAGTATTATAAACCCATTTATCTTTTTCATACTACCCGCTGCCTTTTAGTTATAATGTAATGAAAATATTTTTTGACACGTCACTGGAAATATTAATTCTGATTTTAGTATTATCAATTGTAATATCCATTGAGGAATCAAATTCTACTATATGATTTATTTTAATGTTAGTACCAATCTTAATTCCTATTTTATCTAAATATTTGAGGAAAGAAGAAGATGTTTCCTTTAAACAGGCTACATCGCCGGCGAAACCTTCTTTAACGTCAGAAAGCAAAACCATTTTTTTTACTTTTATTTTCCCATCTTCGTTAGGAATAGGATCTCCATGTGGATCGTAAGCTGGAAACTCAAGGAATTCATCGAGTCGTTCAATAAGAAGATTGGATTGAATATGTTCCAACTGTTCTGCAATTTCATGCACTTCGTCCCAATTGAATTTTAATTTTTCTACAAGGAATACTTCCCATAACCGATGTTTTCGAATGACTTTTAATGCGGAAGCTCTACCAGACTTTGTAAGGGTTACGCCTTGGTATTTTTTATAATTGACCAATTCTTTTTGGGCAAGTTTTTTCATCATATCGGTAACAGATGCTGGCTTTGTAGCCAACTCTTCCGATATATCATTTGTGAAAACATCTTTTTCACCATCCCCTGAGAGATGGAAAATGGCTTTTATATAATTCTCCTCTGTGTAACTTAGCACGATATGAAAATTTTATTTATGCAAATATAAAAAATAATTTAGGCAAATCTAAAATAATTTAAAAATTTAACTTTTTCAATTCAATTTCAATTTTAAATTAGACGAAACTTGAGCGTTTATTTCAATCCGTTTAGTTAATAAAAATACAATTGGACTGATTTAATCATGCCTGTTCTTGTTAATAACCATTCAAGATAAAATATTGTTATTCTAATATTCTTTAGTAAATTTGGATAATAATATACTACTTACGATACTTATTATACTTTTTAAGAATATGAAGAAAACACTACTACTACTTACTTTATTTTGCCTTTACACATCTTGGGGATTTTCCCAAAACAATAAAATCCCCGAAGGTGGAATTAATATATTAGGCGAAGGCAAACCTAATAAAATTTTCAATCCTGCGGTTAATCGTGGGAAAATGGAATGGCGAACGGTTCCCATTAAAGATCATCCAAAAATAAAATCCGCCCTTCATTTAACAACAGTAAACCCGCCAAAAGACATGTGGGAATTACAGATTGTGGCCAGTTCAAAAAAACTAGTTGAAGAAGGTGATAATTTACTTATCAGTTTTTATGGAAGAAAACTTTCTACCTACGACGATAAAGATCCTGGTTTAGTGGCTTGTGTATTTGAAAAAGCGAGTCCTGATTGGAACAAATCAATTCACCATTTCACAGAGTTAGACAAAGAATGGAAACAATATTTTTTTCCATTTAAATCTGTAGGGACCTATAAACCTGGTGAAGCACAGATTGGTTTTCAAATTGGCACAAAACAGCAAATGATTGAGATTGCTAATATTCAAGTATTGAATTTCAAAAACAAATACAACGAAAGCGAGCTTCCGAATTCATTAAGAGTAGACATTAAAGACATTCACAATGTGGAAGCCGTAGCAGAGTTAGCCTCAAAAGTAATAGGTCCTTATCCTATGAACTCCATGAAAACGCATATTGTAAGTGGTCTTGCGGAAATAAAAAAGGTAAAAGTAGAGAATCAATCTTTTGAAGACGCTTTCCAAATAAAGGTAAGGGTTCAGCCAAAAAATCCTGAAGATGTTCAATTACTATCTGCCAATACATTAAAAGTATCTGAAGGTGAAATAATGCAAGTTACGTTCAAAGCAAGGGTAGTTCCAGATGGAAGTAAAACACGACCGAAGTCGACGATGTATTGTGTATATGAGCCGAACAAGCCACCATTGACTCGCTCTTTGAATGAAAATATTCCATTGGATACATTATGGCGAGACTTTAGTTATCCCTTTGTTTGCAAAGAAACGTATGAAAGTGGGTTTTCTATTTTCTCCTTCTATTGTGGGGCGATGACACAGACCATAGAAATAGCGGACATACAAGTATTAAATTACCGCAAAAATATTGCACTAGAAAAACTTCCTAGATCTAAACATAAGACTGTTGCTGAAATGGAAAATGCGGCAACGGATAAATTTCCTGCAGGAAAAGATCCTGTTTCTAATCTAATGATGATGGTCTTCAATGCAAAAGCAACAGGTCAGAAAGTGCCGGTATTAGGAAAAGAATTTTCTGAATGTTATCAGATTACGGCTTCTACTCTTACGGAAAATGCAAAAGACATTCAATGTTTTGTAAACACCGAAGTTTCAATTAAAAAAGGCGATGTATTCTTACTCACGTTTTATGCTAGAAGTCCAAAGGCTAAGGATACTGCTCCTGCTTCCATTAGTTGCAATTTCGGAAAAGCTACACCTAACTATGACAAATCATTGAGTAAAAGAATCAATGTAGGACCTAGTTGGAAGTTATATACCATGCCCTTTGTAGTGCTTCAGGACTTTGAACCAGGGGCTGCAAAACTTAGCTTCTATGTTGGCAATAGTAGCGTTATGCAATCTATCGAAATTGCAAAAGTTCAACTTATAGATTATAAAAAGACAAAAAAGATAACCGATTTTCCACAAAAATAAATATATTATAATCCTGCGCAGAAAATTTGTGCGGGATTATTTTTTTTCACCCGCCATAAAAACACCAAAAGCAATACCTACTCTAGCTACAAAAATACTTTCTTGAAAATAAATATTATAAGGATCGCTTCCATAATATCCTACTCTCATAAATACTGCAAAATCGTTAGAGGTACCTATTCTTTCGTACCAAGTAACATCTACATTTAACCTTTTAGCGACATTTAAAAAACCAATTTTTTGCACGGCGAATATTGGACCGTTATTATAACTTCTATCTAAAATATAACTTCCATTAAATACAATCCTCCTAACTTCGCGACTAGAAAATGTTTTTTCTAATGGTATCCATTTTTGCCTTTGTTTAGAAAATACTAAATGACGGATTTTGGGATTGAACAAATAACCCAACTGAATATTTAATCGATTTCTACCATACAAATTATCTTTTAAAAACTTTTCATTGGTAAGGAATCTAGGGTGATACTCATAGGAAAGCTTCCAATACAACCAACTATTTTTAGTATCCATCTGTATCTGACGCATCCCTTTTGATTTAACATGTTTCAATGAAGTCCGAATAGGTTTTTCAAACGTCCTCATTCCTCCAGTAAAAAATTCATATACCCCTAATTCTGAAAAGTTACCATTATAAGTATTTACAATACTGTCTTTATTAAATTCATATACATCCTGTCCATTGGAATGATGAAAAACAGATAGTCCAAAATAAGTTTTATATTTTAATGAATCGTTCCAAAGTTTAGTATGCGTAAACCAATAATTTAATCGTACACCTAAACTTGGCGTTCTCACAGGATTAGAATGATCTTTTTGGCTTTTGTCATTTTGAAAAATTCTAATGGATAAAGAAGGTAACATATGAAAGGTATGGATGTAGTTTTTTATAAACCATCGTTTACCACCCACGTTTATTATAGGTTGTATAGTAGCGTTTAGTAGAAAAGCTTTTTTCTGTTTGGCAGGATTACTGTTATAATTATAATCTGTAATTGCAATTGAGGTCAAACTAGGATCGCCTTGTTTATATATAGTGTGAGAGAACTCTAACGCTACGGATTGTTTTCGGATAAGCTCTTTTTCTTCTTTCGATAAAGAATCCAATGGAATAACTAATGAATCTATTTCATTTTGAGCAACAATGGTATTTCTTACGACAATACTAAAAACAACAAGAAAAAAAAATCTCATATACTTATTTTAAATTATTTGATCCAATTATAGCTGATAATAAGACAAAAGTGGTTTGCACCATTTGATAAAGATATATAATAATTTGGATATAAAAAATGCTATACCACTACAATCTAGTCCATAGTTTTTGCTATCATAAAAATATACTAACTTGCACATCGAAATGATTGGAATTTATAATTTATCTATTGGTCTCTACACCCTACTTGTGAGGGTCTTTTCACCCTTCAACAAAAAGGCGGCATTATGGTCAGCGGGTAGAAAAGATATCTTTAAAAAATTAGAAGAGCAGTTTAAAGATAATAAAAAAAATGTAGTCTGGTTTCACTGTGCTTCTCTTGGAGAATTTGAACAAGCAAGACCAGTTATTGAAGCATTCAAAAGTAACTATCCTGATTATAAAATACTACTTACCTTCTTCTCCCCTTCTGGCTATGAGATTCGAAAAAACTACACAGGTGCTGATGCTATTTTCTATTTACCTGCCGACACAAGAAGCAATGCTCGACAGTTTCTAACTATAACAAATCCTAAACTAATTTTATTTGTTAAATATGAATTTTGGTTTCACTATCTAAATGAAGCTAAAAAACGAAAAATTCCTACCGTTTTGTTTTCCGCTATTTTCCGCCAAGGACAGCCTTTCTTCAGCAAGTATACTAATTTTTACAGAACAATACTTTCATCCTTTACTTGGCTATTTGTACAGGACACTACTTCTATTGAACTATTAAAAACTATTGGTTACTTCAATGCAAGTAACATAGGGGACACTCGATTTGACAGGGTAAGACAACTTTGTGAAACTAAAAAAGAACTTCCAATAGCACAAGCTTTCAAAAATACAAAAAAAATAATAGTAATAGGAAGCGCTTGGAATGCAGACATGGAAGTACTTATTCCTTTTATAAACCATGTAGCATTAAAAGATACAAAATTTATTATTGCCCCTCACGAAATCAATGAAACAGAAATAAAAAATTGGCAACAAAAAATAAATGGTACTAGTATTTTATACTCTGAAGCCACCGAAACAAATGTTGTAGAAAAACAACTACTCATCATAAATAATATAGGCATGTTATCGTCTTTATATCAGTATGGAGAATTTGCATGGATTGGAGGAGCTTATGGCAAAGGGCTACACAACATACTAGAAGCAGCTACCTTTGGAATGCCTATTTACTTTGGTACAAATTATAAAAAATTCAAAGAAGCAAAAGATCTAATTAAAGAAGGGGCGGCATTTTCGGTAAAAGACAGCAATGAATTACATGCGTTAGTACTCCCTTTATTAGAAGACGAAAAACAACGATTATATTTATCCAATTGCACAAGAGAATTTGTAAAAAACAATACTGGTGCTACAAATGCGATTATGGGATATTTGTCACATCAACTAACTAGTACTAAATAAGTATGAAAGGAACAATCATACGCTCTACTGGTTCATGGTATGAAATAGCCGGAGACGACTCTAAAATATATAAAGGTAGACTAAGGGGGAAATTTAAAATTAAAGACCTCAGAGTTACCAATCCTATAGCCGTAGGCGACCGTGTGGAATACGAACACGAAAACACAAACGAAGACACTGTTTCTATTCATGAAATAATACAGCGTAAGAATTATATCATACGACAGTCCGTTCATAAATCTGCACATGGCCATCTCATTGCTAGTAATATCGATCAGAGTATGCTGGTTGTTACACTTGCTATGCCTAGAACATCTGCAGGATTTATAGATCGATTTCTTGTTTCGGGAGAAACATTTAGAATACCTGCTGTAATAGTTTTTAATAAAACCGACCTCTATGATGAGGAGGGATTGGCCTATCTTAAAGAATTCTCTTCTATTTATTCCTCTTTAGGATATCACTGCATTAATACTTCTGTAGTAACTGGAGAAGGAATGAAAGAAGTAAGAGATGTATTAAAAGGAAAAACCACACTCATATCAGGTCATTCAGGAGTTGGCAAATCATCTATCGTTAATCTTTTGATACCAGGCTTAAATCTTGCCACAACAGAAATCTCTGATTTTGCAAATAAGGGTGTTCACACTACTACTTTTTCAGAACGATTTACAGTTGAAGAAAACACTTATTTAATTGATACGCCAGGCATAAAAGAATTAGGCATTTTCGAAATTGGCAACGATGAACTTTCTCATTATTTTCCAGAAATGCGCGCAATGCTCAACGAATGCAAATTCAATAATTGTCGACATGTAAATGAACCGAAATGTGCTGTACTCGCAAAAGTAGAAAGTGGCGAGATCGCTGCCAGCAGGTACGATAGTTATATGAGTATGTTGTTAGGGACTGATAATCGGAAGTAAATATATCTATTTTTTTTCACTAGACATTTATTCCATCGCTGTTGTCTCACCAGACATTGTTAATACACAGGACCTATTTTCTTTCAATAACAATTTAATTATATTCGTTTAAATATTATTATAGATTATGCAAACTGCTTTTTCGACTTGTCGAAATTTACTTTGTGTTTCATAGAAGCAGTGTCTGGTGGGACACCAGCCACGGAGTAAGAGTAGCCAGAATAATTTTACTTTTATTTGAATAGCATTGGTCAGGGGACCAGCCACAGGATAAGATACAAAGTAGTTATAAAAATAATTAACTCTTACTGCTACTTTTATTATTTCTATTTTTATTAAATGGTTTTCCCCCAAAATTACTTTTAGTTTTTGCGTTTGGATTGTAAGTAGGTCCTTCTCCTAGTTCAACAGGTAAGGTAAGTTTAGGAATTTCTCTTCCGATCATACTTTCAATTCTACCAAATTTACCTTGGTCTTTTTCATTAATAAAAGTTATAGCGGTACCTGTAGTTTCTGCTCTAGCAGTACGTCCTATGCGGTGAACATAATCTTCAGGATCTGGTGGCACATCATAGTTTACTACTAAACTAATCCCTTCTACGTCTATACCTCTTGAAAGAATATCCGTACCTATAATTATATCTAACTGTTTACTTCTGAATTCACGTAAGATTGCCTCACGTTCTGTTTGTTCTAAATCTGAGTGAAACGCTTTTACAGACAATCCAGATCTTCGAAGTTCAGAGTACAATTTTTTAACATTCTCTTTAGTAGAAGCAAAAATAATGGTACTCCCCACTTGGCCCGCTGCCATTATACTTTTAATTAAAGGGAGTTTTTGGGTATCGTAAGTTAAGTAGGCTTGTTGAAGAATACCTTCCGCAGGTTTGGAAATAGAAATACTTAGTTGTTCTGGATTTTGTAAAATTGTATTTGCAAGCGTCCTGATCTTAGGAGGCATTGTAGCAGAGAACATTAAGGTTTGTCTGTTTTTAGGAAGATAACTTATAATCCTAATGATATCGTCGTAAAAACCCATATCCAACATTCTATCTGCTTCATCAAGTATCAGGTGTTGAAGATGATCTAGATTCATAGCTCCTGAAGTGAGCTGAGCGATCAATCTTCCAGGAGTAGCGATAATAATATCAGCCCCTTCTTTTAGTGCTTTTTTCTGTTGCTCCCAAACAGCACCATCACCACCACCATAAACGGCTATGGAACTAACTGAAATAAAATAAGAAAACCCTTCTATTTGTTGATCTATTTGTACAGCCAACTCACGAGTGGGCACAATAATCAACGTATTTAAATGGCGGGTTTCTGCTTTTAATATTTTATTTAAAACTGGTAGCACATAGGCGGCCGTTTTCCCAGTTCCTGTCTGGGCGCAGGCTATAAGATCTTTGTTTTGAAGAATAAGCGGTATAGCTTGTTCTTGTATAGGTGTAGCTTTGCTGAAGCCCATGGCATTAAGCCCGTCTAGCAGTTGGATATCAAAATCGAATTCGTCGAAAGTCAAGGGAATAAATTATTTATTGTAATAAAACTGATAGTACCAATTTGGTAGTCACAAATTTACACAAAATCTATTGCAATGGCAATGTTAGAAAGCGCCAACAGATATTTGAGTAGATTTATAATAATAGATCTTTTAAAGAGACCATATATACAACTACAAATCAACTACTTATTATTTATTTAAGCATAATTTATAAAAAATCCTCATCTTGTTTAAAATATTTAATATCCTCTTACGTCTACCCGTGTAGATGGAAGACATAAGCATCATAGTAAATAGCACCATGTCAGTACAACAAGACGAACTGATCAGAGACACCGTAAAGAAGGAACGCGGTCGTCTGCTGGACTTCATCAGGAAACGAGTGTCGTCTGAAGAAGATGCAGAAGATATCCTGCAGGATGTTTTCTATGAACTCATTGAAGCTTTTCGTCTTATGAAACCAGTGGAGAAAGTAGCTTCTTGGATGTTCAAAGTAGCCCGCAATAAAATAATAGACCGTTACCGGAAAAAGAAAACATTGTCACTGGAAAATCAATTAGGATTTTCTAGTGAAGAAGAAGGTGAGCGCCTTAATTTTGAAGAGCTTCTTCAGGATTATTCAGAAAGTGCCGACAGTGAACTTATCCGAAATATAATACTTGAAGCATTAGAAGAAGCACTTGAAGAACTACCTGAAGCGCAAAGAGAAGTATTTCTTTTACACGAAGTAGAAGATAGAAGTTTCCAGGAAATTTCTGAGCTAACGGGCGCTTCAGTGAATACGTTACTGTCGAGAAAACGTTATGCGGTGCTGTATCTACGAAAAAAACTAAAATCTGTTTACGAAGAAATCAATAAGTATTAAAAATACAACTATGAAAAAATATTGGATACTAAAAGGTATAAAAATGGGATTGTTATTTATCCTAGCCGTACTAGCAATTGGTTTCGTTGTAATGTATTTATGGAATTGGCTCATCCCAGCTCTATTTAACGGACCTGTAATTTCATTTTATCAAGCATTAGGAATTTTAGTGCTTTCTAAAATTCTTTTCGGTGGCTTTAAAAAAGGCGGGCATTGCAATCAATGTCATAAAGGTGGATGGAGAGGACATTTGAAAGAGAAAATGGAAAATAAGATGAGCTGTATGACTCCTGAAGAACGAGAAAAATTCAAGAAGAAATTTGGAAACCGTTGTAAAACGTGGTCAAACGAATCAACGGAGGAAAAAACACCTGAATAAAATTTAAGAGGATGATAATGTAGAATACTATAAAAATTATTCTACATTATTTTTTCCCTTTATTCACAGGAGCTTTTGGTACTACTAGTTCTCCATTTTTCCATGACTCACGTTTTATTATT
Organism: Cytophagales bacterium; assembly: GCA_031416415.1. Lineage (GTDB taxonomy): Bacteria > Bacteroidota > Bacteroidia > Cytophagales > Cytophagaceae > JANYCO01. The sequence goes on from JANOTP010000024.1 coordinate 15,621, forward strand.
TTCCCGCTGCTATCATAAAATTTCCATAATCCATTTTTTCGTCCATTTATATAAGCACCTTCAGATTCGGGCAATCCATTTTCAAAATATGTTTTATAACTACCAAAAGGCTGACTATTTTTATAAATAATTTCGGACTTTATTTTTCCGTTATCATAAAACAGTTTCCAACTTCCAACTTTTACATCATAGGCATATTGTTGAAACTCTACGATCGTTCCTGCTTCATTGTACAGAATACGGTCTCCAATTCTTTTATCTTTATCAAATTGTTCACGAATCTTAATCTTTTTAGTTGAATAGTAGGTTAGCCATTCCGCAGTTCGAAGTAACTTTTGTTCTTTTTTATCTTCTACAATAAAAAACTGTTGAGCCGTTTCTAGATTTCCATTTTCAAAAAATGTTTTTACTTTCAACTCTGTCAGATCAGAATTATAGGTTTCTATTTTAGAAATTGTACCCGTGTTGTAATAATAATTATTTCCACCTGTTCTTTTACCATTTACATAATTCAATTCATGTTTTTTCTCTCCATTCTCATACCATGCTCTGCTATCTCCATTTGGCAATCCATTGATCAATTCTACATCAAGTAGTAATATTCCATTGGTACTATATTGTTTATACCTACCGTTCTTCTTACCGTCTTTAATAATAGACTCAGATTCTACTATTCCATCTTGAAAATAGGTTTTAAAATATCCATTCAAGACTCCATTTTTATAATATTCTTCTGAGCTTACGATTCCATTTGCATAATATTTTTTTGTAAGTCCATTCAACGTATTGTCTTTGTATTGACTCTCTTGTTTTATTTTCCCTTCTGGAAAATACTCTTTTAATATACCATCCAGCATACCGTCTTTATAAGTACCTTCATTTTTTTTATTACCTTTTGAGTAATAGGTAGTAATCAATCCATCAATTTTTCCATTCAAGTAGCTTCCTTTTTGAAGTAGTTCACCACGGTCGTTATACGCTTCGAATGGACCATTTTTATTATTATTCAAAAAATGAAACGACGATTTTAATTGGCCATTTTCATAAAATTCGGTATAGGTACTGTCAAAACTATTTTCTTTTAGAAAGCCTTTGGATTGTATCTTCCCAGATGGATAAAACTGAGTATAGTCAATGTAGTTGTTATTATGCTTAGTATTTTTGAATACTTCTTTAAAAATTAAGTCTCCTGTAATTCTATAATAAAATGCTTCTCCCTCTCTCCTACCGTCTTTGTAATTAACTATATATTTTGGTGTCCCTGTTTCATAATAATCGCTACATAAGCCATGTTTCAATCCTTTTTTATAACTGCATATAAGTAGTGTATCTCCTTCGGGAGACAATTTCATATATGGACCATCTTTGAGAGTGCTGTCTTTTTTGGAAACAAAAAATTCTTCCATGACAGGAGTTTTCAAACCAACAGAATCATATTTGGGATAAAATGTAGTGATTTTAACTTGAGCATTCACTATTGAACCTACCAATAGTAAAAACAGGAATACTATACTATTCTTATAACACATCTTCATAGTTTTAAAAACGAATGAACACAGTAAAAATTATATTTTAAATAGGGAGACAAAATATCACTCTATTATTTTACAAGAATTTCAAAGCCTTGTTTTAAACTATATTTTTACTCTTCCAAATAATCAAGGTCTTTACCAAAGGTATCTTTAAGATTGTATAATGCAATTAACGCTATGCCAATTGTTATAGCACCAACCATATAGCCTGCTTGTATCAGTCCAAGTTTTTCATTAATAAAATCGAACAGTATCGAAACAGGAACCAGAGAGCCGCGCACAAAATTGGGAACTGTGGTGGTGGTGGTTGCTCTCAAATTAGTACCGAATTGTTCGGAGGCAACGGTTACAAACATCGCCCAGAAGCCTACTGAAAAACCTAGTGCTGTTATAAAAGAATAAAATACTACAGTAGAAGCTCCTTGCAAATTTAGATACAAGAGAATAATACAACTACACATTGCATAAAAAATATAAAAAACTTTAGTACGACTTTTTAAGATTTGACTTAATGCTCCACTCGCAACATCTCCAAAAATCAACCCTGTATAACAAAATAGTATGCAAAACTTTCGATCGATTTGCCCTACAATATTCAGTATTTTTGCATACTCAGGAGCTCTCCCTACTAAGAGGCCGATAACAAACCAAACAGGCAATCCAATCAATATGCAATTGATATATTTAAAAGCTATTTTAGAGTCTTTGAATAAGGCGAAAAAGTTACCTCTTTGAATAGAGTTGTTATGTAATTTTTTAAATATTCCAGATTCAAAAACACCTATTCTCAATAGCAGAAGTGAAAGACCTAAGCCTCCACCTACAAAATAAGCAACTTTCCAGCCCATAGCACTTCCTACTAATGCCGCAACTACAGCACCGGTAACGCCTACAGAAGCGACGACCATTGTTCCATAACCACGGTTTTCTTTACTCATCACTTCCGATACTAGAGTAATACCTGCACCAAGCTCGCCCGCCAATCCAAAGCCAGCAATAAATCTTAATACGGCATAGGTTGTCATTACATCCATATTAAAAATGGTGGCTATTTCAGAGACAAATCCGTTAGCTATATTGGCAAGAGAATAAACTAGAATAGAACCAAACAATACAGAAAGTCGTCCTTTTTTATCGCCCAATATCCCCCAGACCAATCCACCGATTAGCATTCCAATCATCTGAACGTTTAGCAAATATTGAAATTCTTTTATCTTATCAAGTTCTGATACTCCTAGAGCGATAATGCTATCAACTCCTATTACTAAAAACAAAACTAGATCGTAGACATCTACAAAATAACCAAGCGCAGCTACGACAACTGCGGCATTAAATACACTTTTTAAATTTGACTTCTGAGTTTCCATTTATTTTATATAAGTAACAAATCGGGCGAAAATAAGTAATAAATACCTATCCACCAAGGATTGACAATAATGCACTATATTAAAAAAATTGCAGATATTAATAAAAGTCTACTTGACAAGTTGTATTTTCTGCTACAAAAGCATCTATATCTTCCTTTTTTAAAGGAGAGTTATAACAATAAATATTCATCAATTTACTTTTTCCACTCAGGGGAGCTATACTTTTTACCAAGGTAGCGCCGAGATTTATAAATTCTAATTCGTTGAGATTTTTCAAGGGTTCCAAATTTTTTACTGGTGTAGAAGAAAAATCTAAAGAGCGCAACAGTTCTAATCCTGCAATTGGCGAGAGGTCTGCTATATCGGTATAACTTACATTTAAATTATCAAGTTGAACAAGCTTCTCTATTCCTTTCAAGGAATTCACTTCAGAATAACTAAGGTATAACGTCTTTAAATTTACGCATCCTAAGTCTGGTGGGAAATTTTTAATATCGCAGCGACTTGCATCGATAGTTTCTAATTTAGTAAGCGTTGATATGGGCGTTATATCGTTTACCTCGGTATCTGATATATATAAATGTTTAAGTTCTTTCAAATTTTCTAACCCCTCTAGTGAACGGATATCTGTTCTGCCGAGATAAAGGTATTCGAGAGATTCCATTTTTTTTATAGCTTTCAAATCTGTAATCCTAGACTCGCCAAGGTCTAGGGTTACCAATGCTGAGAGATCTTCTAATGGGCTTAAGTCTGAAATCTTTGTGTTCATAAGATAAAGGGTTTGAAGTTTTATCATTGAGCGCAAAGGTTCAATAGAGCTTATTCTAGTATTAGAACACGATAGATAAACCATATCTGTAAGTAAATTTAAGCCCTCTATAGAATTAATTTTCAAATAACTAATATCTAAATTTTGCAGTGCTACCATGCCTTGCAAAGGTGAAAGATCTTTAATTCTTGTCTGACTTAAATATAAATTTTTCATAGCAACCAATTCTTTTAGCGGTTCTATATTTTGAACCTTTGTATTGCTAATATTTAAATACTCTAAATTTTTAAGACTTTTAAGAGGCTCTAATGAGGTAACATTGGTACTCCCTAGGTACAAACTTTGTAACTCAGAGAGATGAGAGATGTTATCAAGACGATCTATTTTAATAGAAGAAGCATCAAGACTTTTCAACTTTTTTAATCTGAGTAAGGGTTTTAAGTCAGTAATCTGATTGACTTGCTCGCTATCTACATATAAATAAATAGTTTCAACATCGAGAATAGTATCTAATTCTTCATCGTTTGGATCAGATTCTAAACCAATAGAGGTTTTAAAGACTTTTCGCCAAACATCATTAATTGAATTCCACCAATCTCGAGCATTGTCCTGCCTTTGTATATTGACGGTGGTTTGACTATTATCTACTCCTGAAGGTCTCCCTTCTTCCTGATCTGACCGATCTTCCATACTTATCTATAAGATTAATTTAAACCACCTTAAGTATCTATTTAACACAACTTAACCTTAAATATACTTAAATTTACAACCAATTCTAATAACCCAACGAAGACAAATGAGACTAAATTAATTATTACTATGATCTTTCATTTTTCACTATTAAACAAAAAAAGAGCTTTTAATACTTACTTGGATCTATTAAAGAACCTAGTATTAAGTGGTTTAAAATAGCCCATTATTTAAAAAATTATATTTAACTGTTTAAAACTAAGCAAAAAAAGGTTTTTATTTAAGAAATATTATAAGATATTTGCGGGTAACATTAATAATGTTTTTACCTTATAAACGAATATGTTAGACGAATTCGGCAAAAAACAAACAGCCCCGCTATGGTTTTCGATTATCTTCGATTTCCATAAGACCAAAACGCTTAAAAAACTTTCTTTTAGCGTAATAGCAGTGGGCATATATACATTAGCATTAGAGCTTTTGGAAGACTTAGTTTTTCACATCGACTTTAAAGCACCTTCTATAGTATTTTCTATTCTTGGTATCGTGTTGGGTCTTCTATTGGTTTTTAGAACAAATACAGCTTACGACAGATGGTGGGAAGGCAGAAAGCTATTAAGTAATTTGGGCGCGAATGCTAAAAGTTTTGCAATTAAAATTAATTCATATTTACCTCAATCAGATTTAACGAATAAAATTTTCTTCGCTAAAATGATAGCTAATCATGCCTTTGCCATGAAAGAAAACTTAAGAGGTGAAGTACAATTTGAAGAACTTGATGAAGTAACACCTGGATACAACGATTTATTGAAAACCGTTTACCACGTGCCTAATCAAATCGTTTCTACTATGTCAGAAAGGATTGTTGCTTTGTACAAAGAAGGTGTAATTTCTGACCCTCAATTATTAGAGCTTACCAAACACATGGATGCTGCAATAGAAATCGTAGCAAGTTGCGAACGAATCAGAACTACACCCGTTCCATTCTCATACAGTATTCACTTAAAGAAATTTATATTCTTCTTTACAATTATCCTTCCCTTCGGATTCATCCATGATCTTGGATATTGGTGTTTTATTATTGTAATGATCATCTTCTATGCCTTAGTAGGTCTAGAAGCAATCGGCGAAGAGATTGAAGATCCATTTGGACAAGATGAAAATGACTTACCAATAGACGCTATTTGTAAGTCGTTAAAAAGAGGCGTAAACGCAATATTAAAAGTTCAATAATTCAACATTTAAAAATACTGATATCTATATGAAGAATATCAAATCTAATTACCTATTGATTTTATTGGTATCAACAGTAGCAATATCCTCCTGCTCTTTTGATCCTATAGACAAGACATATAGCAAACACACTGCTGATGATGACTATAGAAGGATTAGAGAAATAAGTAGCATTGATAGCGCTGACGCAATACTTCTAGGTAGATACATGATTGATCACCAATTAGTAGGATCGCATGTAATGGAATTACATACTACCTACAATGACATTCTTAATCAAGCAAAAAAAGAAAAAAACAGGTACGAAATCGAAAAAAGAAAAAAAGGAAAAAACGAGATCGATATTGCACAACGCCATGAAAACGAAAAAATAAGAAATTTAAAAAAGGTTTTAGATGTTGATTTTGTAAAACCAGATACTACTTTAGAAAGCGACGAATTTATTATTTCTAAAAAAGGAAAAAAACCTTCCGTTCCGGTAAATAAAAACATAATCACCTATGAAGTTATGTTCAAGAATATTAGTGACAAGGGTATAAGAGCCTTTAAAGGTGATATTAATTTTTATGACACATTCCACTCTGAAATTAAAAAAGTTACGTTTACCTCTTTTGAAGAAATCCCTGTGAATGGCTATACTGTTCAGAAATTCACAATCAATTTAGACGAAGCGAGCAAAGGTAATTCTTTGTACAAAAACATTAATAAGGATTGTATAAAAGTGGAATGGTTACCAGACAGGTTAATTCACACTGATGATACGGTTATTGAATAACTAAATCTTAATCTCTTTATAAATAAAAAACACATACCGCTATGGTGTGTGTTTTTTATTTATAAAGCAGCAATAGCCTTGTCTAGTAGGTCAAAAAGCACTCTATTCCCATCTTGTTTATAGCCTTTAAGATTCTTTTCAAAATCAGGCAAACTATACAAAAAAGCTTTCAATGAATCAGGGTGAAATTCATTGAAATGTCTTCCATACCCTAGCTTTTCAATATAGGACGCATTTACAAATTGTTCGAATTGATTTTGAATGGGTATAGAACAAACGGGTTTGTGCAAATAGACGCATTCGCTGATAAGCGAAAATCCTCCATTGGCAATAACGGCTTTTGCACTTGCTAGATCTTCAATAAATCCTGCTTCACTAAAGGGTTTCAAGATCACATTTCCATGTTCCTCGGATTTATTAAAACCATATACAAAAAATTTCTCCTTTTTCATTTCTTGTAAAATACTAATAAGATTTCCCTGAGAGGTGGAAGTTTGATAAACCAAAATATGATCTCCTTTAGTTGGTTTGGCGTCTTCAATAGTCTTTCTAATTATGGGTGGGACTAAAGTAGTAGGTGTTTTTTTTTAAAGCAGTTTGAAAAAATGTAGTAATAAAATAATCAAACGCTCCTGGAACTTTGGCTAATGTTATCGTTTTGGCAATTTGATAATTATTTTTTTCTTCGGAAGGGATCTTTATATCCAACTCACACCTGCTTAGCACCTGAATATTATCGATACTTAAAAGAGGGATATCATACTTCTTAGCAAATAAAAAACTAAAAGATTCATAATCTGAAATAACTAGATCTGGAGCAAAAGATTCAGTAAGTGCAGAATATTTTTTATAATTAAAAAGTAAATTTTTAGGAGCAGTTGTTAAAGTAGTAGTAAGCGTTTTTAACTTAGAAACTTTTGAGTTTTTGTACGCTAGGTGAAATCCATTTATTTCTATTACTCTATCTCCAAAAATTTGATGTAAAAACTTATAGGCACGATCACTTGAAACTACCTTTACATCATGATTTTTCAAAAGATGTTCTATAACAACTCTACTTCTGGTAGCATGCCCCATCCCTTCTCCTGGAACTCCATATAATATTTTCATGTTTTTAAAGTAGAAAGTTTAAAGTAGAAAGTTTAAAGTAAAAAGTCAAAGAATAAAGCATTTTATAATGTTAAATATTTATAAATCTATAAAACAAAAAAAGTATAAAGTTTAAAACACATGTTCTAAACTTTATACTTTCACCTTTTGAACTTTATACTTTGGACTATTTTTCTACATAAACTCCCATAGAAGAGAATTTCTCTATACGTTCAATGATCCTATCTTTGGATTTCATTTCTCCTAATACGGCAAGATTGTCTAATATGACTTTTTTCACTTGAGCAAACATTGCAGCTGTATCGTTATGGGCACCGCCTAGTGGCTCTTTAATGATACCGTCTATTAATTTAAATTTAAGCATATCGGGAGCCGTTAGTTTAAGGGCTTCGGCGGCTTGTTCTTTATGATCCCAACTTCTCCATAAAATAGAAGAACAAGACTCTGGAGAAATTACCGAGTACCAAGTATTTTCAAGCATCAAGACTTTGTCTCCTATAGCAATCCCAAGCGCTCCACCAGAAGCACCTTCTCCTATAATAATGCAGATGACAGGCACTTTTAACATAAACATCTCTCTGATGTTTTTTGCTATTGCTTCTCCTTGTCCTCTTTCTTCTGCCTCTAGTCCTGGAAATGCACCTGGCGTATCTATTAACGTTACGATTGGTTTTTTAAATTTCTCTGCCATTTTCATAAGGCGAAGTGCTTTACGATATCCTTCTGGATTGGCCATACCAAAGTTTCGAATTTGTCTTTCCTTCGTCTTGCGTCCTTTCTGTTGGCCTATAACCATAACTGTTTGTCCACCGATCTCAGCAAAACCACCAACCATAGCTTTATCGTCTTTCACATTACGATCTCCGTGTATTTCTACAAATTTATCTGAAATACCTTCAATATAATCGAGTGTATATGGTCTTTCTGGGTGACGAGAAAGCTGAACTCTCTGCCAGCGAGATAGCTGGGAATAGGTTTCTTTTTTCAGCTCTATAATTTTAGCCTCCATTAGTTTGACTTGAACACTCATGTCAACTTTTGTTTCATCGGCGAGAACTTGCATATCTTGTAGCCTTGCTTCTAGTTCGGCTATAGGTTTTTCAAAATCTAAGTACATACCTGTATATAAAATTTATGGAATGCAAAGTTAAGAAATTATCAGAAGAACTTACTAAAAGCTATCAAAATTGCACAAAACTACTTTAACTCATTGTAACTAATTACCTTAAATAGAATAGGAAAAATATTTTTACATTTTATGAATATTTATATCACTAGCCTTTGGATTTAACAAAGTTTGGGTTACCTTTGCACACGCAAAAAGGGAGAATATCCCGATTTACAGACGGAGTGGTAGTTCAGCTGGTTAGAATGCCTGCCTGTCACGCAGGAGGTCGCGGGTTCGAGTCCCGTCCATTCCGCACTAAAAATGAGAGAGTTATAACGAAAGTTGTAACTCTTTTTTTTATGGATAAAATATAGGTAACAAATTTATTTTATTCAAGTCTTAAATGTTTTTAAATAATACTTCTATCTCTTCTAGTGTTAAGCCATTAATGTATCCCGCGGGCTCATAAGGTAATTTTTTATTGACAGAAGGATTTTCACGAGCAACATAATAACCTGAATTTGGTAAAGCTATAGTAGAAATATAAACTAAATACTTTCCTGTTACATCTATAAAGTCAATAGCTGTTTAGTCAGAATCCCAATGGTCTTTTATTTCAAATTTATATTCTCCAAATTTTTGAAATAAATATAGAATAAGATCCTTTAATGGTTGTTCCTTATCTAAGTCATCAACGTTCATCTTTTGAATATTTTGATTAACTAACTAATCCTAATCTTTTACCTCTCTCCTTAATCAAACTTTTATACTCTATCCTCATATCATCCGATAGAAAACTAATATCAATAAAAGAATAAAATTTGGGAATGAGACTGGCAAACCGCTCGTAGGTTGTCTCTATAGTTTTCGAATTTAATTGCAGATTACCAGCAAACAAATCAAAATCGGATTTTTTAAAACGGCTTTTCTTTCCGTTTATCGTTAATGCTAGTTCTTCTGAATCTTGTGGCATAGCCATTTTTGTAGAGACGAGGTCATAAGCTGGCGATAAGGAAATTTCACCTTTATCTGTTCGTATAAGTGAAAAATTTTTCAAGTGCATATCTGCATTTCCAGTGAGAAAAAAAAACAACGACAATTCGAAAATAGTAATACAATCAATTCCTGGTTGTGTAGAATATTGGCGAATAATTTTGCCAACTTTTTCCATACTACTCTTGTATTTATCTTCTGTCAGCAATTCTGACAGTTGACAAAAATCCTCCTGAGGAATCTTTTTCTTTTTACTGCGATCAAATCTTTTTGTCAGATAAGCCAGCTCTCCTGATTCCAAACGGATTAAACTATGTTGCGCCGTTTTAATACGTGCAATTTCGGCCAGATGCATAGTGACATCCTCAATCTCGGGCAAAGCAGGAAAGTCTGGAGTTGGAGGTTTCAAAATATAATTTCCCCAAAGCCCTACAATCGTAAATCTCAAACTTTTGGGATCATTAGGATTCTTATCCAATGATAAAGATAATTTTGGTTGCACACCCGCTACTGCGATACTTTTGGATATAATTTGCGTAGCCATTTCTTCCATAGCTTCTTTAGTTAATATCAAAGAGGGTACTGTAGGTTGACCAAAAAACACTTTGCTACACTTTGGATGATATTCCTGTAAACTATTTTCTAAAAGCTGATAACAATATAAACATCTACTCATGACGTACCTCCTTATTCTCAATAGGAGTAATGCTAACAGCTCCAATGCAATCTTTACAAACAGCTAATAATAAACCCATGCGATCACGTGAATTTAACTTCCAGTTTTTTATAGAAATATCTAATAGCCATCCTTCTGGAATAAGCCCATCAAAAAAAGCAAAGAGAGTTTTGCTTTCAAAAGGATCTTTCTGAAGTGGTAATGTAAGGCTGATAGGAATTACTTTCTCTGATTTCAGATAGTTACTATCATATACAAAATGATAACCTGTTTCCGCTTCAGAAATTATTCCAGCAAAGGTATCGGATAAATATACATTACCAGCTCTTCCCATATTAGTCTTGCTTTTTATATATTACTTTTTCTACTTTCTCGATATCATCATGTTTAATATTCACCAAAAGATCTTCATTTTTTGTTTCTCGAAATTCGATGGCGTTATTATTCGAAATAAAATTCCAACTTTTTATTTCATTATCCTCCCAGTTATCCTTATTGATGAAACCTACTAGAAAAGACTTATTCTTTAGATATACTTCTACATTTATATTAAAGTAATTCCATAAAATATCATACGGATCCATCCCTTTTTCTGGAAGTAGTTTATGTCCAAATAAAGCTAATACCTGATTTACTTTATCCATGCGAAGTGAAAGCTTTCCTTGCTCAAGTTCTCGGACA
>JANOTP010000025.1:0-28662 GCA_031416415.1 Cytophagales bacterium
TCGAGGCGAGGCCCAACATCAAAACGCCAGGCCCGCGCAGTGGGCTGGCGCATTTTCCACCACGCGGGCCTGGCGTTTTGCTGTCGGTCCCGCCTCAGCTCGAACGTTAGGCCTCACAGCACTCCCCGACGCACCCCATCCACCCCGTGAGCATCTACGCAACCCTCTGGGAGCTTCAGTTCCCGCTCTACGGCCAGTCGCACACGGAGTGCGAGTGGGAGTGCGTAGTCGCTCAAGGAGTGCCGGAGCACGTGGGTGAAGAAGGGCCAGCTGACTACCTCGGCTTCCTGCCGCCGCGAGAAGAATCTTTGGGTGGAGGCCTACGCGCGGTAGTCTTCATTCGGAAACTCCAGCCCAAAGGAACCCCCCGCTCGCCTCAGGAGTACGCCAACCCGATCTTGGCGCTTACGGGCAAGGAGTATGAGAAGCTCTCCTTTGGCGCGCTCCACGAGAGATTGGCCGACGCTCTAAGGGAATCGAAGCCGCGAGTAGTCGCAGAACTTCGGGAGCCAAGCGGCGCAGTCAAAGTCTTCTTCGAGAACGGGCACTTTCATATTCGAAAAGAAATACAAAACCATCTACAATAGGCATGTTAATATCAAGAAAAACAACACCAGGTATATTTTCTGGAGTTATTTGATTAGATTCTAAAAACTCTAATGCACTTTTTCCTGAATTTTTTACAATGATATTTTTTGAAAAGCCAGCTAATTCAATTATTCTTTTGTGAATAAAATTGTCAGTATCGTTATCATCAACTAATAAAACAGCCTCTGTAAAAAAATCTTTCATATTAATTTTATTTATTTAGTATTAAATTTGGTAATTCTACTGTAAATATAGTTTTTTCTGCTGGTTCTGAAAATAATTCTATTTTTCCATTTAGTTTTGTCACCGCAGATTTTACGATATATAACCCAAGCCCTGAACCGTAAGATTTTTCTGAAGCCCTATAAAACATTTCAAATATTTTATTCTGGTATTTCTTATCAATCCCATTTCCATTATCTTCAATAATTATTTTAACATTCTCATTGTCAGATAATACACTTATTTTTATGTAAGACTCGTTTAGTATATTTTTATGATACTTAAACGAATTAGAAAGTAAGTTATTAATTATTGTGACAATCCTTCCCGAATCTGAGAAAAATTTAGTTTTTAAGCTTATATTTTTCTCTATTGCAATGATATGAGCATTTTCTATAAATTTCAAGCTGTTTAGTGAATCATTTATTACTTCTTCAAAATTTATCTCTTCAGGACTAATTTCTAATCTACTATTTCTAACGAAATTTGTTAACTGCTTAAGGAAATCATCAAGTTTTATAATACTGATTTCCATCATATTAAGGTATTCTGAGAGTTCTGTGTTTTTACTTGCCGTTTGTTTGGAAATGTTAATCAAACCTAAAACAGATCTTAGTGGAGCCTTCATATCATGAGAGGCTCTATAAACAAAACTATCTAATTCGAAATTTGTATTTAATAATTGAATTTCTGTATTTTTCCTTTCTGTCACATCATGAAAGTTGATTATAATTCCATTTATTACATTGTCTTCCAATAAATTCACCCCAACTAATTCAACATATCGATATTCTTTTGAGGATTTTCTTACTCGTATGTCATTAAGATAATGATTTATTTTTGGGTTACTTCTAAGACTTTCTAGAAAATTAAGGTATTTATCGTTGTCCTCTTTATGGATAATTTTTGTAGTAGAGTGTCCCAGTACTTGTGTTTCATTATAGTTTAGGATTTTAAGGGCTGAAGGGCTTATAAATTGAATTTTATATTGATCATTCAATATAACAATCATATCAGAAGAATTTTCAATTAATGCTCTGAATTTTCGTTCGTTTTCTTTAAGCGTGTTCTCAAGTTTTTTTCTTTCTGTAATATCACGAATGATAGCTTGATGTCCTCCATTATCTAATAGCCTAGCACTTATTTCTACCGTAAAAGGAACACCCTCTTTTTTTATAAATGTCCGTTCAAGTAAAATGTTTTGTTTTAGTTTGTCAGTAACTCTTACTGTAGTAGCTTTTCCAAACTCCTCATTTGTTAGATCTTTTATGTTTTTGTTTAGAAATTCTTCCTTAGAATATCCAAACATTTCACAAGCCTTAGAGTTGGCATCAATTATTTTACCTTCTTCGTCAGACAGGTAAATTCCATCAGATGCTTGTTCCAATAACATTCTATATTTGGCCTCACTTTCGCGAATGGTTTTTTCTGCGAGCTTATTTTCAGTAATGTCAATATTTACACCCAGTATACCTGTTTCTTTTTTTTCAGGGAGATAAAATGGAATTTTAGTTGTAAATAATATTCGAGAAATATTTCCATTAGCATCATAGTTATATTCTTCAGGTATTACTTGTGAAGTGCCCGATTGAATGATCTCTTGTTCTGTTTTTTGAAATTCCGTAGCTTGGTCGAAGGAGAAAATATCGAAATCAGTTTTTCCCGACAATTCTTCCATAGTTTTATTCTGAGCTTTGAGGACTGTATTGTTTACTAGTATAAACTTCCCACTTCCATCTTTTAAGTATATTTGATGTGGAAGAAGATTAATTACTTTTAAAAGCATTTCTTTGTGCTGCTCTAATAAAATTTCTTTGTTTATGAGTTCACTTACATCTACTATACTAATTAAAAAATGGGGAAGGGATTCTATCTCTAATTTTTTTAAAGATACACGTACCCATAAGGAGGCATTGTTTTCAATAGTTCTTATTTCTGTTTCTATCCAAGGTTTTTCGGTATTTTGTAATGCTTCAATTAAGTCACCCCAACTCTTGTAGAAACCTTTCGGTACTAAGATTTGAGAAAGTGTTTTTGTTAAAGGAATAAAAGAGTTTGTTAGATTGCCCAATAACTTATCTGCATGATTATTATTAGCTATTATTAAATGGTTAACAGGATCAATAAGTAGTAATATGTCGCTCGTTTGATTGAATATTGTTGCAAATAAATTGTCTTTAAATGCGAATTTTTTTTGATTTACTATTTCATATTCAAAAAGCAATAATAAGATAGAAGAGAGAAAGATAATAGCTAAAACGTTCACTATAAAAATTTCTAATTTGAAAGATTTTTGAAGTAAATTTACTACAATAAAAGATATACTTAATAGGAGTAGGTAAATTCTAAGGAGCTCTTTTTTACGTATAAATAAACAAGAAATAAATGTATTAATTAAAAGTTCAATTGTGTAATTGGCATGAAATGAATTTGCGTACGCTAGAAAAATAATATAAAATGAATTGATTGTAAATATAAATTGGATGATTGCTACATGTTTTTTTTTTAGTATTTTTGAATAAATTAAAATACTGATTATAAATATGATTACTGTAAATCCAATTCGTATTTCGTAAGGATCGAAAAAAAAGGAATCAGTTTTCTTTATAAATAGATTTAAAATAAGGCTAAATAAGCTGTACAAAAGTAGCACTCCAAGATTTACATAATCTCTTAGTTTTTTTTCTGTTTTGGCATTATTTGATAAGATAAGCCGTGAATAAGGCATATTATAAGTAGATTGTTTAAACTATAAGATATTTATCTAATTTATTGAAAAAATGTAATATTTTATATATTAAATTGTGTTTTTTATTACTTAGTTTTGATTGGTTTTAAGGAATAGAATGAAATAAAGCGATTATTTTTATTACTTATTCAGCTCTAATTAGTTGGAAAAATCATTATTTTCGGATTATTAATTGTTTCAAGAGGTTTGAAGTAGAAAAACAATTTGTACATTTGTCACCCAAATAAATTATTCGTTTAACGTTTAATACCGTAATATTAAAACTATGAAATTATCAGAATTTAAATTTGTCCTTCCCCCTGAATCTTTAGCACTATATCCAACTCCTAATCGTGATGAATCAAGGATGATGGTAATAGACCGTGCGAAAGGTACTATTGAACATCGTTTATTTAAAGATATCGTTGAGTATTTTGATGAAGGTGATGTGATGGTAGTAAATAACACGAAAGTGTTTCCTGCACGTCTCTATGGAAATAAAGAAAAAACAGGTGCAAAAATTGAAGTATTTCTTCTTCGCGAGCTTAATCCAGAAATGCATCTTTGGGATGTATTGGTCGATCCAGCTCGTAAAATAAGAGTAGGTAATAAATTGTATTTTGGAAACGGCGATTTAGTTGCTGAGGTAGTTGATAATACGACTTCTCGAGGACGTACAATTCGTTTTCTAGTGGATAGTAACGATGATTCTTTTTATAAAACAATTGATGCGTTAGGAGAGACTCCTTTACCTAAATATATAAAAAGAAAAGCGGAAGCTTCTGATAAAGAAAGATACCAAACTATATATGCTGAAAAAATCGGAGCAGTTGCAGCTCCTACAGCCGGACTTCACTTTACTAAACAAGTGATGAAGAAATTAGAAATTAAAGGAGTGGATATTGCTCCAGTTACTTTACACGTAGGTTTAGGTACTTTCAGAGCTGTAGATGTAGAAGATCTTACAAAACATAAAATGGACTCTGAAAATTTTATTATACCAGCAGAAAGTGCAGTAATAGTAAATAGAGCACTAGATGCTAAAAAGAGAGTTTGTGCAATTGGTACTACCTCGATGAGAGCAATAGAATCAGCTACTACTGCAAATGGTAGATTAAAAGGATTTGAAGGTTGGACTGATAAATTTATTTTTCCTCCGTATGATTTTAAAATTGGTAATGCTCTTCTTACCAATTTTCACATGCCAGAATCAACATTGCTTATGATGACTGCCGCTTTTGGTAGCTATGATCTTATAATGAAAGCATACAAACTTGCACAAAAGGAAAATTACCGTTTCTATAGTTATGGTGATTGTATGTTAATTTTATAATTCATATTTAAGTAACTTAGTAATGAATTTATTGTGCTGGTTAAAGATTATATAAGTGTATAATCTTTAACCAGCAATTGTTTAGAGCGAATTATGAATGCTTATATTATTACATTATTTTAAGTATGAAACTGCTGACTAAATATGCAATTATAGTAGCGGGAGGCAGCGGCCTTAGGATGGGGACAGATGTGCCTAAACAGTTTCTGGAGTTGAAAGGGTTGCCTGTTTTGATGCATACTATAAATAAATTCCACTCCTCTTTTCCTAATATTGTAATAAAACTAGTATTGCCGATTGACCAACAAGAATATTGGATCCAACTGTGTGAACGACATTTATTTAAAATACCTTTTGAAATTGTAAACGGAGGAAAGACTCGTTTTTGCTCCGTTAAAAATGGATTGGATAGCATTAAAGAAAATGAAGGCGTGGTTGCCATTCATGACGGAGTAAGACCGTTTGTAAGTAAAGAAATTTTAATAAAAAGCTTTTCAGTTGCAGAGGAGTTTGGTAATGCAGTAGTAGCAGTACCCTTAAAAGATTCTTTAAGGATAATAGAAAACGAAGAGAATTTTGCGGTACAAAGAACTGCTTATCGAAGCATTCAAACACCTCAGACATTTAACTTATCGTTAATTAAAAAAGCTTTTGAAACTCCTGAAGTGCCTTTTTTTACTGACGATGCAAGTGTGTTTGAAAATGCAGGGCATAAAATAATATTAATAAAAGGCTCTTATTCAAATATAAAAATCACAACTCCTGAGGATTTGAAATTTGGAGAGGTTATTTTAGAAAATAGTATTAATTAATTTTGGAGTATTTTTTTAAGTTTTTCCAACGCAGCTTTATTATTTCCCTCAAGAATAGTTTTGTGTAAACTTATTTTTTCTCTATTTGTAAGATGCCAACTTAAAGTTGCACGATTTTTTTCATAATTATTAAGTTCCGTATATTCAATTCGGTTTTTTTGCCAGTATTCATATCGTGGTATATATTGAAATTCTACTACGTCGTATTTTCCTTTAAACCAGCTTTGCGTATACTCTAATAAGTTGTCGTTGTTGAAATCTTGAAAGTAATCCCAATTATTATATAAACTTCCTATTGGAGTAAGGAGTTTTTGGAATAAAGAATTTTCATTATGTTTTTTTACAGCTATATCTTTTTCGGAATCACGGATTACTACAAAAACTACGCCGTCTGTATTTTCACTAATCCAATCTTTAAATACATGAAGAAAACGAGTAGTATTAGTTATTCCAAAATTGTCAGATAAGCCAGCATCCATTATTTCCATTGCAGGTTCGCTTGGTAGGTCTACATTTGGAGTGATGTAGGGAAAGGTTGCACTCATTCTTAAGGCACTTACAAAATGTAAATTCTCTGCATCCTGTTCTTTGAAAAACCTATTAAATTCTAACCCTTTTGTTTTCTGAGTAGCTTTTAAATTATCATAGGTCGAAGACATGCTCATATAAGAAATAGGCTGAGGGGAAATAAATAACTTTCTGCCATCGTTGATAATGGTAGGAGAGATAAGCAATAAAGGGATACTACCTTGTTGTTCAGGTAAAGCATATTCTTTAACTCTCCTATTCATTACATTTTCAGTATTTTTATTTATTTGTTGTTCAAAAGCATAGCCTCGATCTTTTAAGTATTCATATTTACCATCACTAAATTTTTGAAAACGGAAAAATATATCGTTTACTACCATACTGAAAATTATTGGGTTCAATACGTCTTTGGCCATATTGTCAAAATAAATTTTATTGGAGAGGTTAATTTTTTCGCCTTTTAGTTTTCTATAATATAGCTCACGGTAATAAGCAGCTCCGATAAGTCCACCAGATGCTCCTGTCATAAGTGATGTGTGTTTCATTAAATTTCCAGTGCAAGAACTGTCTACATATTGTAACGTACGCATCGTCCATACTGCTGCCCTTTGTCCACCACCACTAGTACATATAAAAATCATTTTAGGTTTTTTCCCTATCGGAAATTTTGATTTCCAGTTTTCTAAAATGGCAATAGTTTTTTTTATGTCAGCATGGGTAGTAGCAGAATCACAAAGCTGATTTATTTTATCCATACTATATTCAGCGGGTTTTGAATTATAGTTTATTCCTGAAACTTGATAAGTAGAACTAATGAAGTCGTTTTTTATAAGAAAATTAAAAATAAAAACAGTTGCGATCAAAATTGTAACAGACCAGCCTCTGAGCCAATAGGAGAAGGCTCCTGTAAACATAATGATAATTGAAAAAAACAGTATAGCACTTGCCGCAGCAGGAATTTGAAAATACGGTAGGTCTCTAAATAATCCTAATGCAATGATTACTACAATTACAAAAATTTCAACAATTACAGCATTTAAGTGATTCTGATCGAAAATTTTAAGTAACATCTGTTTGTCATAAGTATTGTATTCTGGAACTCTTTTTATGATTTTTGGTAAACTGAAATAGTGAGTAACTTGATATTTATTTCTTTTTATTGTTTTCATTTTTTTGAAAACATTCACTCTATTCATTGCATTTTTTCTGAATTTGTTATCTAGATTACCCGCGAGTTCCTTGAATATGTCTTTATTTGTAAATCTGAAATATAAAAACAACAACGATACTGTAACTAATAAGCCTACAACCAAGGCCAAAATCTCTGTAAATATTACCCAAGAGTTTTGTTGTCCATTTCTAAATTGAAATTTAATAATGGTTATTACATAAGTGGTTACAAATGCAACAGGTATTATACTATTGTTTAGGCAAAAATTAGCAAAAGGATGAGATAGTGCCCCTAGAAAATTGAATCGATAGCTGTCAAGTATATAGGTAGTAATATGAAAAGAAGAGACAAATATGCCTAATGAAATCCCAATAATTAGAAAACCCTTGTAATCTGTAGTATCAAGATATTCGGGGTCTAGAAATAAATAAGGCACTCCAATAATTGTAGCTATGTTTTGAGTTATAAACCCAAATAGCAATGCCCAAATGACCAATAATACCTGATTCTTCTTAACATTGTTTGCTAGTAGTTGAACAGGAAACGAATAATAAAGGTTTTCAAGAAATTGTTTATACTTATTCATCCATTTTTCTCATAAGTACGATAGTTTATAGGAATAGGTTATTTGGAGGTTTCTTCTACATGACGGGCGAGCTTTGAGCATAAGGCTTGTGTCTCTCTAGACATAAGATCATCGCCTGTTGCGTTAAGTATACCTGCCGCCATGCCATCGAGCGTCTCAATATAAAATCGTTTCATATCATAGACGGACATGTCTTTCGCCCATAAATCAATACGCATAGTATTAAACTGAGTATGATCCCAAATAGCTATAGATATAGATTTAGTTTCCTGAAAATCATCACTTGGACCATCTGTTGCTTTCCAGTAAATTTTATCTGGAACATTCTTTTCATCTACTTCAATTTTGAAATTTATCTCTGAATTTTTCATTTTAACTTAAATTATAACCAAAAATAGCTTTATTATCATATATAAAACAAAAAATGCCTCATAATATTCTATGATTTTCTATTTTTGTAAAAAATAAAAATACCGCCTTGTATAAAATTTTATTAAAACCAATTTTCTTCTTATTTGATCCTGAGAAGATTCATCATGTAACCTTTGCTCTTATTAGCTTTACCTATAAGATCCCTGGCATGCCTGCATTATTTAGAATGCTATTTAAAATTGAAGATAAGAGATTAGAAAGAAAAGTGTTTGGTTTAACCTTTCCTAATCCAGTAGGTCTTGCTGCTGGTATGGACAAAGATGCCCGTTTAGTAGATGAATTTGGGGATTTGGGTTTTGGTTTTGTTGAAATTGGTACTCTTACTCCTAAACCACAAATGGGCAATGATAAGCCTAGGTTATTTAGAATTAAAAAAGACGAAGCTATTATAAATCGAATGGGGTTTAACAATCATGGAGCAGAAAATGCTGCTCTTAGATTGAAGAAAAGGAAAACTAAAATTTTGGTGGGAGGAAATATTGGAAAGAATAAAATGACACCCAATGAAGAAGCCGTAAATGATTATGTTTTAGCATTTGAAGCATTATATGAATATGTAGATTATTTTGTTGTAAATGTTAGTTCTCCAAATACGCCAAACTTAAGGGCATTGCAAGAGAAGGAGCCATTAAAACAATTACTTAAGGCAGTAAAAGATAAAAACGCAACTAAATCATTTCCAAAACCTATACTTCTGAAAATAGCGCCAGATCTAACGGATGGACAATTAGATGACATAATAGAAATTGTAAAAGAAACAGCGATAGATGGAGTTATAGCTACCAATACCACTATAGATAGGTCTTTGTTGACAATAGATACTTTAGAAATAGAAAAAATAGGGGCGGGGGGATTGAGTGGTAAACCATTAAAAGATAAGTCTACAGCGGTTATAAAATATTTAGTACAAAAATCGGGGAATGCCTTTCCTGTTATTGGAGTTGGAGGAATACATAGTGCGGAAGATGCATTAGAAAAACTTGACGCAGGAGCGGTGTTGGTTCAATTGTATACTGGTTTTATATACGAAGGTCCTGCATTAATAAAACGTATAAATAAAGCTATTTTAAAAGCACAGAAATAGTTATCTTTTAGAATGAAAATATATTTTTGGTTTTTATTATTACTGGTATTGTTTTTTCAAACAATTACGATTTCTGCGCAATATAAAAATATACTAGATAGTTTGCTTTACTCCGATACCAATACTGTGATAAAAAAAGTGTTGTCGGATCCTAGTAAATATAGGCTTCAAATTATCTATTCTCAAACCGACTATAGTTCTGGATCTGCAATCCTAAAAGACTTTTCATTCAGACTTCAACCAGAAGAATATTTTTATCCTGCAAGTTTAGTAAAGTTACCAGTGTCGGCGTTAGCACTGGAAAAAATAAATAATTTAAAAATTAGCGGAGTAGATAAAAATACTTCTCTTTTTACGAATCCTAACTATTCAGGAATCGCCAAGGATAGTTTACGATACCCCTCACTTGCAGATGACATAACGCAGATGATGGTAGTAAGTGATAATAATGCTTTTAATAGGGTTTATGATTTTCTCGGACAAGAATATTCGCATCTTAGACTTTTTCAAAAAGGTTATACTAATACAAGGATCATTCAAAGAATGACTACAGCAAGTGCTCAAGAAAATAGAAATTCAGGACCTTTTAAATTCGTTGATACGTTAGGGAATATATGTTTTGAAGAAGAAAAAATTTGTACTCCAAGGTTTTTTTTAAATCCTGCATTAAAAACCAATGTAGGTAGAGCATATTTTAATGGACGAAAAAAAATATATAAACCCAAAGATTTTTCTACGAATAGCTTTCTTCCGCTTTCAGATGCACATCAGATGTTGATCTCCATAATATACCCTGGCTATATTAACCTTACCTCTCGATTTGAATTATCAGAAGAAGATTATAGTTTTTTAAGGAAAGTTATGAGTATATATCCTCGAGAAACTAAGGTGGAGGAATGGAAAAACGATAGTATTTATTATGATTGCTTTAGAAAATTTATCTATTATGGTAACTATATTGGTAGGGCTGATTCATCGATACGTATATTTAATAAAGTAGGAATGGCATACGGATTTATGAGCGATGTAGCTTATTTAGCTGATTATAAAAATAAAGTAGAATTTTTTCTTTCGGTAATAATTTATGTAAACGAAGACGAAGTATTAAACGATGGTCGATATGACTATTATAGCATTGGATATCCTTTTATGGAAAAATTAGGTAAGATCATATATAACTATGAATTAAGTAGGAATGTAACATGTAGAAATAAAAAACTATCTTTACTTGATTATAAATAATGAAGACTACCTATTTCTTTTTGCTTTTTTTTCTTTCAATTAAACTTTCCGCTCAGGAAGTGTTATTGCTTGATGATAAAAAACAGGATTACAATCCCGTAGGAAATCAATACCAGTTGCTTGAAGATAAAGAAAATGTATATTCGATAAAAAATATTGTTAATGATTCTATTGGACGACTTTTTTCTAATGGTACAACGTTTGGTTATACAAATTCAGAGCTAAGATCTGCTTATTGGGGAAGGGTTTATCTGAAGGCATCTAAGAGAAATCAATGTTGGCTTTTGGAAATGATAGATCCCCATCTACAAAATATAGATCTATACGAATATAAAAATGGCACACTACAATCTATTAGTTCTATACAGGGTTTTAATCACCCATTTTCTTCAAAAGATTTCTTTCATAAAAATTATATTTACAATATTGATTTATCTGATGGTGAGACTCATGTTTTTTATGTATGTTTCAAATCTAGACTTCATAACTCATTTAGAGTCAAAGTAAGATCGCCTGAATATTTACTTTCTTATTCTGTTGTAGAATATTTTTTGCTAGGGTTGTATTATGGTATCCTAGTCATAATGGCTATTTATAACTTATTTATATTTTTTTCTGTAAGAGAACGTACTTATATATATTATGTAGTATATGTAATTGCTTGTGGTTTTACGTCCATGAACGAAGATGGATTAGGCTTTCAGTTTGTGTGGCCAAATTATCCAGGATTTAATACGTATTCTATTTTGATAATGCCGTCCTTATTAATGATTGCATTTGTTATGTATTCTTCTAGTTTTCTTGGACTAAAAAAGAAGTTTCCAATTTTTAAATTTATTGCCTATGGACTAGTGGCTATTTATATAATATTTGTATCCGTCAATGGTATCTTTTATGATTTTTTACTCAGTTTTCAATTACTATATTTATTGCCTTTTGCTTTTATTTATCTTGCGGCTGTTTACACCATGCTTAAAGGAGATAAACCCTCTCGTTATTTCTTGTTAGGGTATTCGTTTATTTTAATTAGCATTTTCATTTTCTATTTTAGAGTAAGAGGTTATGAAATAGGAGGGCACTTTTTTGCGGTCTATAGTTTTAACTATGGATTTATTTTAGAAGTAGTAATTCTTTCTTATGCTTTGAGTGAACGATTAAAAGTTGAAAAATTTCAAAAAGAGATTGCTCAATTTGAAATAATAAAACAACTTAAAGAAAATGAAAAATTCAAAGATGAATTAAATAAAAACCTTGAGCAAAAAGTAGAAGAACGTACTAAAGAACTTAAAGAAGCGAGTGAGGAAATCAATAGAATGAATAAATTCCTTTCGCAGAATAATTTGAAACTACAGGAAGATGTAAAAAATATTTCGAAAGAAAGGATTATGCAACGAGAAGTTAGTTTTGACGAATTTAAACTTACTTATCCTAACGAGGAAGCATGTTTTCAATTTCTTTCTGATTATAAATGGAATAAAGGGTATGTATGTCGTAAATGTGCAAACGATAAGTTTAGTCTGCTAAATAATCTAGCTCGTAGATGTAATAAATGTAAGTACATTGAATCTACTACAGCGTTTACAATTTTCCATAGTCTAAAATTCTCAATCTTAGACGCCTTTTATATGCTTTTCCTAGTGAATATTAGGAAAGATATTACCGCTGAAGAATTATCAAATACCATCAAGCTCTCCGAAAAATCCTGTTCAAGCTTTAAAAGAAAGATGGTGAGCGCTGAGAAAACAATAAAAGGAAAATCTAAAGATAAATCGGGTTGGGAACGATTAATAAGTTATTATGAAGAAGAATAGAAAAGAAATAAAAAGTTTATTTTACTTCCTATAGTTTACTACCATTAATTTTATATACCTTTTTAAATTAACGTATTACATTTTTTTTGTTACTTCCTAGTTGGGATATTTTAGTTCCTTTTATTGTGTATAAATATCTTATTTACAGATATTTAGGATAAAATAATCAGCTTTTTTCTTGCGAGTATCAATACAATTTCTAATATTTATAAATATAGTTCTAAAATTTAGTGAAAAAGCCCTAAAACGTGAAGGTTATCACTTAGATTAGTTTTAACAATAGAATAACATACTTTATAAATTCTTGAAATAATTTAAATCATATAGATATGAAAATTGAAAAAATGTTGTTGGTAATTCCCTTGGTAGTATATGTTTTAATTACAAAAAGCTTTGCTCAAACAGGTATTTCGGAAGATTTTGATGACAATTTATTAAGTCCATCTTGGAGTAGTTCTACTAGTTATTCTTTATCTGAAACAAATCAAGAATTAAGTATTCTGGTTTCAAAGCCATTAAACGCATATAACGTTTTTTCTTATAGTTTTTCAGCGCTCCAACTTAGTAGTAATCCTTATGTTAAGATAAAAATAAAAACCAGCTCTTCCATAAAGTTAAGAATTGATTTTGAAGATATAAATGTAAAAGCCACAAACAATTCACCTATTACACAAGATGTAGTAGGAAGTGGTAGTTATCAAGTATTGACTTATAATTATGCAGGAAGATTTACTCAAAGTTGGCCATCGGCTTCTCCTGTAGATCCTGATCAGATTGTTAAACTTGTTTTTTTTGTAAATCCAGGAAGTGCAGCTTTTAGTGGTACCATTTATATTGACGATGTTCAAATTGGTTCTAATACTGGTATAATGCCTCCTCCAGGAGACATAAAATTAAATCAATTAGGATTTTATCCTACAGCTCCCAAATTTGCTTTAGCAGTTTTGTCGAGTTCAGCTGCAAAACCATTTTATATAATTTCATCTGATCTTTTAGATACTTTATATACTGGAGCACTGGGAGCCCCTGCTTCATTTTCTATGACTGGTGAATCTATACGGAAAGCAGATTTTACTTCTTTTGATTCTATCGGTAGTTATTATTTAAATGTACCAGGAATTGGATATTCAAATCCTTTTGAAATAAAACCTGCTGTACATCATAGTGTTTCCAAAGCAGGTATAAAGGCATTGTATTATCAAAGAGCTTCTACTGCACTTAGCGCTACTCATGCAGGAGTTTGGGCAAGATCAAAAGGTCATGCTGATAATTTGGTTTATGTCCACAATTCTGCTTCAAACGCTTATAGACCTACAAATACTATACTATCATCTCCTGGAGGATGGTATGATGCAGGAGATTATAATAAGTATATCGTTACTGCAGGAATTTCTACTTTCATGTTGCTTTCTATGTATGAACATTACCCAACTTATTTTGACACCTTGAATCTAAATATTCCTGAAAGTAGTAATTCAATTCCAGATGTTTTAGATGAAGCGTTATGGGAGATAAGATGGCTACTTACCATGCAAGATCCTTATGATGGTGGTGTATATTCAAAGCTCACTTCAGCAAATTTTGATGGAAATATAATGCCTTCTGCTTCTACATCGGCAAGATATGTAGTGAAAAAATCTACTCCAGCTACATTAGATTTTGCAGCTACCTTAGCTCAAGCGGCGAGAATTGTAAAATTATTTGAGACACAATTACCTGGCTTAGCAGATTCTTGTATAAACGCATCTGTAAAAGCATGGAGATGGGCGAGGAAGAATCCATCGCAGCAATATGTACAATCGTTGATAAATAGTCCCGATATCAATACAGGTGAGTATGGAGATGGTAATCCTGCAGATGAATTTCAATGGGCTGCTATGGAAATTTATGCTACTACCAAGATTGACAGTTTTAATGTAATGGCGGGGGCTCTTTTGAATATAAGTCCTCCTGGTTGGTCAAATGTAAGAGCATTGGGCTATCTTTCTTTGTCACATTTAAGAAAGTCTCTTAACGTAGGAGCAGATACCACCACTTTAAAACAAAAGGTTATAGGACAAGCGGAATACCTAAAAGGAAGAGCTGCATTATGTCCATACGGTACTTCTATGTATGATAGTTGGAATTTTAATTGGGGTAGTAATAGTAATGCCGCTATGCATGGTATGATGCTCTTGCATGCTTTTGATATTACAAAAGACAGTAGTTACCTTAAAATCGCAATAGCTGATTTGGATTATATTTTAGGTAGAAACGGTGCAAATTATTCTTTCGTGACGGGATATGGTACTGTCTCTCCAATGGATATTCATCATCGTATTTCTGGTGCAGATGGCGTTGTCGCCCCAATTCCGGGATTACTTGCTGGTGGACCCAATACAGATGCTCCAAATGATTGTGGAGGCTCTTCCTCTTATCCATCATCCTTCCCAGGGAAAGCGTATCTTGATGCTTTTTGTAGTTATTCTACGAATGAAATTGCTATTAATTGGAATGCTCCGTTTGCTTATTTAAGTAATGTAATTGAGGCTATAGAAGCTGGTTCAAGTTCTGAAATTTTAAATTATACTGCTGTTGTACCTACCAATACTATTCTAATAAGTGATACACTCACGCTTACATCAATAAATAGTAAGGAAGAGTCAAGTACCCAATTGTCAGTCTATCCAAACCCAGCAAAAGATAAATTATATATAGAATTTACTAATTACGAAAAATCTACTATAACGTTAACCGATGTTAGAGGAACAATTCTTAATAAAAAAGAAACGAACGGCACAGGAGAACAAAAAGAAATAATTGAACTGTCAAATTTAACAAGTGGTTTATATTATCTATTATTTAAATCAGGTGTTAAGGTTGAAGCTAGAAAAATAATCATTGAATAATTAGAAATGATAAAAAATACATTTATCAAAGGGTGCCCAAAAGGCGGTTTTTACACCAGCCGCCTTTAGCCCCGAATAAGCCCAATAATTGCATGTATTAAATAAATGATAGCTACCTACTGCCTCGTAAAAATTGTCTGTGGCACCGTTATAATGATATCCATTTATTAATACGAAGTTACCTTCTTCCGTTTTTACAAAAGATTTTAAGATAAAAGAACATAAGATTAAATACTGTTCTTCAGTCAAAATTATTTTTTTTGTCTGTTTGTTTTCTGTTAAACTTTTTTCGTAAATACTTACGTGCATCGCACTCCCTCCTGTATAGGGTAATATAGCATCTATTGCAGTAGATAATTTTAAATCTGACCAGTTTGGAGTATTAAGATAAAATCCTTTATCTCCCCATCCAAAAGAAGTATAAGAATTTTCACTAGTTATAAGTCCGAAGTCTTCAGGTGAAATTTTTTTGCTCCAATCATAAAATTTATTTTCAGTAGGTACAACTAAATCAGTGTGCACACCATTTGATTTTATAAAAATTGTGATACCAGTATTCGGTTGTTTAGAAAATATATTGGAAGGTATTATGGTACCTAGAAGTGTTACTATAAAATATACTAAAACAGCACATAGAATTACCAAAATAGAATTTACAGTAAATTTAAAAAGGTTGATAATTTTTTTAATCATTTATTTGAAATTGGTTAAAAATGAATGTAGGTACTAATTTATAAATTAATTTTAATAATATTACTTTTAGTCTTGAAACACAATAGATAATTCTATTTAACTGTGTTTTTTATTCTCTATACTATTTCTAGAAAGTTCAACTGCTTGGTGTAATTTTTTTCTAAGTAATCTTTTATCAGGGAGAGCAGTCAGATATTCAGCTACTTTTATTCCTGTTTTATGTAGTTCTAACAATTCAATTTGTTCCTTATTTCCTTCTGCACATAATATCATTCCTATAGGAGTTTCTTCATCTGGTTGCATTTCGTTTTTCTCAAGCCATCTAAGATAAAGTTCCATTTGACCTTTATAAGCAGCTTTAAATTTGTCTAATTTTAAGTCAATTGCAATTAATCGTTTTAATTTTCTATGATAAAATAATAAATCTAATTTAAAATCTTCTCCATCTATAATGATTCGTTTTTGCCTTTCTACAAAAGTAAACCCTTCTCCTAATTCCAATATAAAATTTTCTAATTGTCTCAATATTGCATCTTCAAGATTTTTTTCACTATAAGTATCTTTTAGTCCTAAAAAATCCAAAAAATAGGGATCCCGAAATACCATGTCTTGGCTAAGTTTATCTTCTTCTCTCAGTTTTTTTATTTCATTTTGTATTACACTTTTAGGTTTTTTACTAATGGCGGTTCGTTCATATAGCATACTATCAATTTTTTCCCTAAGAATTTTCACACTCCATTTTTCTATGCGGCACATTTCTGCATAAAACTCACGTTGCATGGGCTGTTTGAGAGGGATAAGTGCAATAAAATGTGTCCAACTCAATTGTCGTATCGCCGATACGACAATTCGTTCATTAGGAAAAACCTCTTTAAATTGCATCATTCTTCGGATATTTTTTTCTGAAAAACTACTACCATACATCTCAACCAACTGCATTGAAAGTGTTATAATAATTTGTTGTCCATACCCCGCTCGTTTATTTTTTAATAATTCTTCATTTATCCTTTTGCCTATTTTCCAATAGAGCATTGTAAGAGTAGCATTTACTTTTTGAGATAAGCGAGATTTGGTATCTTCAATTAATGATTTTATATCACTAATTAATTGTTTTTCGTGAGTTGTCTTTTTTAGATTAGCCATTTTTAATAGCAAATTATTTAGGTGAAAAAAATAGTAAAAAAAATAAAAAAATAAATAAACGATTGAAGGTATCTTACGATAAAAATTTCGCTCGTTCTTCCTTAGTTGGGATTCTACAGGCTTCTTTTTTGCCAAACCATTTATATCTATTTCTTGAAATGAAATCATATATAAAATCCCTTAAAAACGAAGGAAATATTAATAATATAATTGCAATTTTCCAGAATCCGCCAATAGTATAAAGTATTCTTATACCTGCTTCAGACTTTTGATATAGCTTACCTTTCGTTTGAAAAATAACCGTTGTTAATTGTTCACCTACAAGATTACCTAAATTAGTTGAAGCTGTTTCACCTTGAAGTGGTGTAAAAAGCAATTTATTTTTCTTATCCTGGCGAATAGCAAAGTCTACTGAGGAATTACAAAATCCACATACACCATCAAAATACACTATATTTTTATTTTCATCCATATTAACTTATTACACTCCAATTTATTTTTTGTTTACCATGATTATTAAGATTATTTTTTAAAGAACTATGCTCTGCTAGATTTAGTTCAGGGTCTTTCTCTAATAATGTTATAACAATCTCTCTAGTGCTTTGTACGAGTTCTGCATCTTCCGATAAGTTAACCATTTTCAATTCTAATACACCACTTTGTTGAGTTCCTGCTAAATCACCAGGGCCTCGTAAACGAAGGTCTACATCTGCTATTTCGAAACCATTATTGGTTTTTACCATAGTCTCTATTCTTACTTTAGAATCTGCACTTATTCTATCTTTAGTCATTAATAAGCAATAAGATTGATCCGCACCTCGTCCAACCCTTCCCCTTAACTGATGAAGCTGAGACAATCCAAAACGCTCCGCATTTTCTATAACCATTACTGAGGCATTAGGTACATTTACACCGACTTCAATAACAGTAGTAGCTACCATGATTTTTGTTTCGTTTTTTAGAAACCTTTTCATCTCATAATCTTTCGCCTCTGATTTCATTCGGCCATTTACAATGCTAATGGCGTACTCAGGGAAGGCTCTACTTATGCTCTCATAACCATCGGTAAGGTCTTTTAGATCCATCTTTTCAGATTCTTCTATAAGCGGATAAACAATGTAAATCTGTCTGCCTTCTTCTATTTGTTTTCGTAGAAATCCAAAAACCTGAATTCTATGCCGATCATGACGATGAAGTGTTTTAATGGGTTTTCGTCCAGCAGGCAATTCATCTATCACTGATAAATCAAGATCGCCATAGAGTGTCATGGCTAACGTTCTAGGTATTGGTGTGGCAGTCATAACAAGGACATGCGGAGGAGTAGTCTTATTTTTATTCCAAAGTTTAGCTCTTTGAGCAACACCAAAACGGTGTTGCTCATCGATTACTGCCAGTCCAAGATTATTGAATCTAACAGGGTCCTCTAATAAAGCATGAGTACCCACTATTATTTTTAATGAACCGTTGATTAAATTTTCATGAATTATAGCTCGCTCGGATTTTTTTGAAGAACCCGTCAGCAAAGCAATCGGCATATTTAATTTATCAGCAAATTCTTTTAACCCATTATAATGTTGATTGGCTAAAATTTCTGTTGGAGCCATAAGGCAGGCCTGACAGTTATTGTCAATTGCGATAAGCATGCAGATAAAAGCCACAATCGTTTTCCCACTTCCCACATCTCCTTGAAGTAAACGATTCATTTGTTTTCCCGAACCCATATCTTTATATATTTCCCTAATTACTCGCTTTTGAGCATTGGTAAGTTCATAGGGGAGATGGTTTTTGTAAAATTCATTTAGTGTAGGAATGTTTTTAAAAACAAATCCATACGTATCTCGTTTTCTTGAAAGTTTAGTTCGAACTATTTTAAGTTGTATAAAAAATAATTCTTCAAATTTTAATCTTTGTATTGCCAATGAAAGTTTTTCTTGATTGTCAGGAAAATGAATTTGGCGCAATGCATTTTCTTTACTTATTAAATTTTGTTCTTTAATCAAATACAAAGGAATGTTTTCTTCTATAGAAAGCTGATATAAATTAACTAATGTCTTTTGAAGTTTTGATATAGCTTTACTGTCGATATTACTATTTTTTAGTCGTTCAGTAGTATTATAAACAGGTTCTAGCCCTCTGTGTACCGAAGCTTCTGATAATAGTTCTATTTCTGGATGCGCAATATTAAGTTTACTCCCATACAAAGCAGGCTTACCATAAATAATATAATCTACGTTCGTTTTTATTTTTTTTAATATCCATTGAGCACCTTGAAACCATACTAGTTCAATAATGCCAGTACCATCGGCAAATAGTGCTACTAGCCTTTTTTTATTTCCTTCACCCACCATTGACATACTTTTTATTCTTCCTTTTACTTGAATATAAGGCATGTTTTCATGGGCTTCCATTATGTTGTGGAAACTAGTTCTGTCTTCGTAACGAAAAGGAAAATAATTGAGTAGATCGTCAAAAGTAAAAATACCAAGCTCTGTATTGAGTAATGCTGCACGCTGAGGACCTATTCCTTTTAAAAATTCGATCTTATTGTCAAGATTTGAAGGCATCTATTAAGTATATGTAAAAAAATGTTTTGCAAGATAATTAAATTATTTTTTATTTTTACTATCTATGATTATGGTTATTGGCCCATCATTAATAAGGCTTACCTCCATGTGAGCTCCAAATTCTCCAGTTTTTATGCTAATGTCAAGCTCCACTTCACATAATAAAATGAATTTATGGTATAAAGGAATTGCTATTTCAGGTCTTGCAGCTTCTAAAAAAGAAGGTCGGTTTCCTTTTTTTGTAGATGCATGAAGTGTAAATTGACTGATGACCAGTAGCTCTCCATTGATCTCTTTAAGACTACGATTCATTTTGCCCTCATGGTCTTCGAAAATTCGTATAGAAGCCACTTTATTACTTAACCATTCAGCATCTTCAATCTTGTCGCTTTGTGAGATACTTAATAAAACGCATAATCCTTGTTTTATACCACTTTTTATAACCCCATCAATCCTGACATTTGCTTCGGAAACTCTTTGAATAACTGCAATCATAAATATTATAGAGAAGGGTTATATTTTTTGCAAAATAAAATTTATCTTCCTGATAAATTCAGATATAAAAGTAATATAAATAAATACGATTTAGATGAAAATAAATAAGTTCATAATTTTAGTAGGGATGTTATTTTTGGTCAAATTAGGTTTGGCTCAGAATCAGATAAAAAATCCGGGTTTTGAAGTGTCTAATGTAGGTTGGAATTTTTGGGGTGGTATTTTGCAAAAAGAAGTTATTAGATCGGGAACAAGTGCATTGAAAGTTACTTTAAATACTGCGAGATGGAGTGGAGCGGATCAAATTATTTTTTTTCAAGAAGGTGTTAAAAAAGTAGAAGTTTCTGGATGGATGAAAACAGAAAACGTGGTGAAAGGTGCATTGGATTACGAACAAGCTAGGATTTCTGTTGAGTTTTATGATAATAATGGAAGTCTAGTAGGAGGCTATCCTCCAGTTACAGGACAAAAAATAGGTACATCTGACTGGATTCAATACAGTCATACTTATATGGTTCCACAAGGAGCAAAGCAGGTTAAAATACAAACAGTTTTGGGTAACTGCACTGGTACTGCCTATTTTGATGATATTGAAGTGTTGTTGTTTGGTGAAAATGGAATAAGCGCAGAAGCGGCTACTAAAGTTGGGCCGATGGATGAAGGGAAATGGTATCCTGTGGAATTGAATACAAAAAATACAGGGAGCCACTATGTTGATTGGTCCTCCTTATTAGATGCTCCTGCAGGTAAACATGGCTTTGCTAAAGAAGTGAACGGCCATATTCAATTTTCAGATGGTACTCCCGTACGCTTCTGGGGTACAAATTTAGTGGCTAACAATGCTTTTCCTTCTAAACAACAAGCCGATTCAGTAGCACAACGTCTTGCCAAAATGGGATGTAATCTAATAAGACTTCATCACATGGACGCTCCTTGGTCTACTCCTAATATTTTTGGTAATGGAAGTTCTACTGAACAACTTTCTTCTGCTAGCCTCGATAAACTTGATTACTTAACAGCTGCTTTAAAAAAGAAAGGAATCTATATTTATTTAGATTTATTAGTCCACAGAGATTTTACCGCAGCGGAAGGCGTAGTAAATAAACCACCAGATTTGGGCGGAAAACAAGTAGCCTATTTTGATAAAAGAATGATCGAATTGCAGAAAGAGTATATTAGAGAATTGCTTATGCATAAGAATCCTTATACAGGCAATACTTATAAGGACGAACCTGCTATAATAGGTTCTGAATTTATTAACGAATCCTCAGCTTTTTTACATTTTGGTGGGGATATTTTAACAGATCCTTATCGCAAAGAGTTGCAAAAGCAGTTTGAAGAGGCAGGAAATACTGGAAAGAAATTATCAGTATTTGATCTAGATTATAGTAGTGGAGTTTCTCCAAAAGTTACAATTAGAAAGGGAACTATAGGAGACAATGAAGCAAGTCTTCGATTTATATCTAAGATTGAGCAAAATTATTACAATGATATGAAATCATTTATGCGCTCGCTTGGTGTTAAATATATGTTGTCAGGAAGCAATTTTCCTATTCCCGTATTAGCCTACCAGTTTGATAATTTTAAAGTAAATGATTTAATAATAACCAATGATTATTGGGATCATCCACAACTCTGGAAATTAAATAACGATTGGAATCGAATATTATATGCACCTATCAATAACACTTCAATGATAAAAGATCCAGCAAAATCTCCAATCAATAACATAGTAAAGTATAAATGGAAAGATAAACCCTTTTTAGTTACAGAATATAACGCCTGCTATCCAAATGAATATATTTTAGAAGGAATTCCTTTTATAGCCGCATACAGCAGGCTACAAGATGTAGATGGTATTCTTCAGTTTGATTTTACATTAAATGCACTTGGCGAGGAAGCGCTTGGTCCTTTTTCACTTTCCAAAATGCAAGATCATCTTGCTCAATGGGTAATGGGAGCTCCCATATTTCTAAGAGGCGATATTGTACCTGCTAAAGGTCTTGTATTAGACAATATTTCGGATAAACAACTTTATTCGTTACCAAACTACTCTGATTTTTCAGATAAAAATTATCAACTTTCTTATATCACTAAAGTTGCCAAAACTTACGGTGATGCCAAAGTGGATAGTTTATCCAAATATGCTACTTTCTTCGACGTTAAGAATAATATTATTAAAAGTGAAACAGGCCAGTTGAAATTGGATGCTAATAATGGCACAATGGAAATTAATTCTGAAAAAATACAAGGTGCTGTAGGTGCATTAAAGGATGTAGCAATTGACTTGCCTTTTTTAAGTTTTAAAGTGAAAAATTCTTGGGCTTCAATATTTCTTATTTCCAAAGAAAATAAACCTTTGTCAGAAGCGAAAAGATTTTATTTGGTTGCTGTAACCCCTGTGAAGATGACTGGACAAACCTATAATCCAGGAAGAAGTGCTCTTATAGAGCCAGGTAAATTGCCACTTCAGGCTCAGCAATTGGAAGGTGATTTAATTTTGAAGGTAAAGTCGGCCAAAATTAAAATTGTAAGTCTAATGGCAGATGGTACTAAAGGGAAAAGTATTAACTTTGAAGGAAAAGAGAATGGTTGGGTTTTTAAACTAAGTGAAGGAAGGGCTTTTGTTTACGAAATTGAAATAGAATAATTCATTATTATGAGTAGAAAAAAAATAGTAGATGTACTGGCACAGCTTCAGGAGGGATACATTGAAGAAATGAATCAGGAGGGGGATTCCCTTAATATTAAAATAGAGTGTAGACATCTAGCCAATCTTATTGATGCTAATTACGCTCATTTTTATGTAGTTTTAAAAGGGGCTAAAAATGTATATTTTCTCCCATGGGACGATGAAGATATGACCATTTCTTCCATAAAAGATATTCAATTATTTAAACCAGATATCTTAAATGTTGAGTTTGCCGATAACGAATACATAAAAATTTATTCTAATTGTGAAAACGTATATTCGGGTGGTTGTATCTATATTTTAGCTTCAGATATACTAGTATTTGATGAGGATTTAAACGAAGTGAAACTTGAAGACCTAAGTGAGCTAAGTGATAAATATTGGTATTCAAGTGATAAGGCAGAAGGGTAGAGGAACTATTAAAATTATAAAATGAATCTAGTTACAATTAATACAGGATTTTTTAAGCTAGATGGAGGAGCCATGTTTGGTGTTGTTCCAAAAACTGTTTGGAATAAATTGAACCCCTCAGATGAAAATAATATGTGTAGTTGGGCTATGCGTTGTTTGCTTATCGAAACAGATGGGAGATTAATACTTGTCGACACCGGAATTGGAACAAAACAAGATAAAAAATTTCTTGACTATTATTATCTACATGGAGACGATACTCTTGAAAAATCTATACTTAAGGCAGGGTATTCTCCCGATGAAATTACAGATGTGATATTGACTCATCTGCATTTTGATCATTGTGGCGGAGCAATTAATTATAATAGTGACAAAACCAAAGCTATTCCGGCTTTTAAAAATGCTATCTATTGGTCTAATGATATGCATTGGCAATGGGCTACAGAACCAAACCCTAGAGAGAAAGCGAGTTTTTTAAGAGATAATATTAATCCAATAAAAGAATCAGGACAATTAAAATTTATAGAATATGGCAGATCTCCTTTTCAAAAAATAGATTTCATTTTTGTGGATGGTCATACAGAAAAACAAATGCTGCCAATTGTAAATTACAACGGTAAAAAAATAGTTTTCGTTGCTGATTTAATTCCTTCTATTGGGCATATTCCAATACCTTATGTAATGGGTTACGATACCCGACCATTAATTTCTATGGAAGAGAAAAATAAATTTTTGAAGGAAGCACTAGAAAAAGAATACACTTTATTTTTTGAGCACGATCCAATTAATCAGTGTTGTACTGTAGCGCAAACGGAAAAAGGAATAAGAAGTAACGCTACTTTTTCGCTCTCTGATTTTTTGAAATAGATTTTATCCTTAATATACAGGATCGTTATAGATTTTTTTTTCTTGATTGTTGATTCGAAGTTGCGCAATATAAGAACCAATATATTCTATAGCTTTTTCTAAAAATCTAATTTGATTTACCGTTATAGGTTTAAAGGATGCAAATTCAACTGCTCCCTCTACTTTGTTATTGAAAGTAATTGGTAGTACAATGATTTCGGTAGGCATTGATGCTCCTAATCCTGAATTTATTACATTAATAAAGGTTTCTGGAATATTATTTAAACGCTTTAGTTCATTGTCTTTTATACATTGTCCCGCTAAATTTTCTCCCATCATAAAAGGTACCATGTCCAAATGTTTTGAAGTTAGAGCAAATCCAGATTTCAACTCAATCATTAATGGAAATTCATCTTGTTTAATCACAAACAAAGCTCCTTGGTAGGCTTGAATTGACTTTGATAAAAATGAAATTGCTTTTTTGAATTTCAATTCCGGTTCTTCTTGGTTTCGAATTAGCTCTCCAATTTGTTCAAGTTTTTCAGATTCCCATTTTTGGAGATTGTTTTCTTTTTCTACAGCTTTTAGATTTAGTTGCATTTTTAATAAAGATGTCCCTAACACATCTTCTTCTCCTAATAAAGTGTAGTTTGTAGATAAATTCCCTTTGCCAATTTCATTTGAAAAGTAAGCTATATCATTGAAGTTTTGGCTTAATGTATTAATAGCAATTGACATTTCGCCTATTTCATCTTTGTATTTTATATTTTCAATTTTGATTATTTTTCCTTTTGAGAGTTGTAAGACAGAATTTTTTATTGCCTTCATTCTTTTGGAGAATTTCGTTACAAAAAATATGGATATAACAATTGCAAAAATCAACATAGAGAAAGAAAGGATAGTAAGTTTTGTCCAATCTGAATGAAGATATATTGCATTATCAGAGAGCTTCACTTTCGGCAAAAGCGTTAAAAAATGCCATTTCCCTCCCACACTATTAAACTCTTGCAGTGGAGACCAACCATATAAATAATCGTCTTCGTTTATATTGATTCCTGAGTAATCAAAATTATATTTTTTAAACAGGTTGTTTTTGCCAATAGTTAATTTTAAAATATTATTTTCATTGTCCGCATCTATTAAATGTCCTTGTTTGTCGAGAAGGAGAATGATAGCATTTTTGATGTCCTTTTGCAAGGAGATTTCTGCTTCTTTTCTGATTTTTTGCGTTAGCTCTTTCCAACTTGCACGATTTCTCCATACTCCAATTATTGTTCCACCCGCATCACGCACAGGAGCC
Source organism: Cytophagales bacterium (assembly GCA_031416415.1). Taxonomy (GTDB): domain Bacteria; phylum Bacteroidota; class Bacteroidia; order Cytophagales; family Cytophagaceae; genus JANYCO01. The sequence goes on from JANOTP010000025.1 coordinate 25,570, forward strand.
GAAAAATTTATACCATAGCCCTTATTATTATAGAGCTGCATTATATCATCGTCTTGGTTGAAATCTGAATAATATACTCCTCCTTTCGGACCTCCCGCTACAATTGAAGAACGAAACCATTCTTCACCATTCATGTTTTTTGATTTTAAGAAAGTACTTAAAATCACATTTTGATTGTTGTCTCTAGTATTTACCGCTATTACTTTACCAGTAAGGTCGCATAGCATAGTTACATCGTAAATGTCATAGTAAGTAGTCATAGTGTTCATGAAGACTACAAGGCTCGAATCCTGATTTTTATTATTGATAGCATCAATTGCTAATTTGCTAAATGCAAAAGCCTTCACATCACTAATACACTTTTGTAAATTTCTATCTGTTTTTTCAGCCAAAGCAGCCGATGTTGAAAGAGCTAATTGTTCTAGAGGTTTGTTTTGGATGTTTACATGTTGGAGGGCAGAGTAATACAAAAGTACTACTATGATAAAGCTAGGTATTATTAATAGTATAGCTAGTATTTGATGAGATAATTTTAATTTGCCAAACAGTTTCATCCTTCTCCCCAATTAAATATTTCTCTTATATTGTTATAGTGTTAGTTACGGTTTATACCTATATAGGTTTATGTATATAGATTAACAAACTATTAATAAAACATATGGTTTGTTAATTAACTATTAGCAAAAGTTTACAAATGATTTTTTATTTTTTGTAATCCATTGAAATTTATACTATTGTATTTCATGCAGTAAAATGTAACGATTTTAGTAATGCATAATAAAGCTTAAGATTAGCTTGGTAGGAAATATTAATTGATCATTTTTACTTTTTGCAAAATATTTTTAAAGGAATAGTAAGATTAAGTATTGTATAGTAGTGGATGAGTGGTGGGTATTAAAACTGGCAAATTTTGCTCCAAACATTTAGAATGGCTTGATAATAAGGTGAATGTTCTGCTTTTAAAAAACATTTCTGCCAAAGACTTTTAATAGGTGGTTGGTAATTTAATTGGAAACTTCTTGCAAACTTGCAGATAATAGTCGAAATTGTACAAAGTGTTAAATGATTTAACCTTATAATGATTACTAAAAACGACCGTTTTTCCCAGATTATTAATCAGAATAAATCACTTTCCTCCGTACTCGAATTATTTGGAGTAGGAGAGAGCGATTATAATAAAACTATAGAACAGCTTGGATTAGAATTAAGCATCAATCCTGACTTTATGGTTGCTATTATAAAAGCTATTGATCAAGACCATAAGCCAGATAAAAAGTTGCTAATGAAGTTTCCAATAGAAACTATTTTAGACTACTTAAAAAAAACACATCGTTATTATTTAGAAAAGAAAATTCCAGAAATAGAGCAGTCGCTTCATGATATTATTCGTCAGAATAACCAAGAAAATTCTGTAATGTTTGCTTTAGGGAATCTATTTATTGCCTATAAGAAAAAACTTACAGATCATATAAAAAGTGAAGAAGAAGAATTGTTTCCTTATATAGAATTTTTGATCAATCAAATGCGTGGAGATTTTAATTTTAAAGCCTCTAGTAAAATTATTTCTAAATTTACAATACATCATTTTGAAGAATCACATAGTAATGTAGAGGAAGATATAGAAAAAACTCGTGAAACAATTGTACGATATTCACCTAAACAATCTTTCGTGATGTCGTATAGAATATTTTTAAATCAATTAGATATTTTTGAGAAAGATTTACACCGCCATTCCATTATTGAGGATCAAGTTTTAGTTCCAAAGGCTCTTCAACTAGAAGATTTTGTGAAGACTATGGTGATTAAGTCTAAAAATAGTAATGGGTAGTAGAATGTATTTTTTTTTAATTTTATTTTTTGTTAAAGCATGTAAATTAACTTAGTTTGTCAGATTAGTTATTTACACTAGTTATTTTTTATTGCCACATTATTCCTGTATTCTTTAAATATAAGCTAGATTTTAATACTACGTTCAATAAAATTCTTTATCTTTGAATGCAAGTTTGTATAGGTTGCCAAAAGGCCGATATATGCTCATGGATTATATAAAAAATCGTTTATCTGCACTGAATAAGTCACATAACATTTTTTCCACTAAAAATTATGAGTGCGCCGGCAATTGATTTACAAACTTGCTTTTTTTTGCATATCACCAACTCAATTAAGCACTTGCTTAACGTTATTAAAATTTCCATAACGAATAACCTGATGTTTAATCAATGTCTATTTCTTTTCAACAAAAAGTAAGTTGTTTTCTCTAATATAAGCAGTTTTAGAATGCCATTTTATCTCACACCAGATGTCATTCGTTCCATTAATAGTTACTCTGTGTCCTTTGTTAATTTGACCGATTAGTTCTGAACCAGCAGAAGGAGCTGACATTAATGGCGCATCGTTGCTGATTATAGCTTTTTCAGGAATTATGTTATAGTTGGATATTACATAAACCGCACCTAAGATTATCATGAAAACAAGAGCTCGTAAAGCTATTCCTTTCTTTTGGCCTCTTTTGATATAAATATATAAAAGAAATAGCCCAGAAGTGCCTAAAAATGCAAAAACGATATAGGTGTAATAGCTATCATATAGTGAATTAAAAAAAACCAGGTCATTGTAATCATAACCTTCCAAGTTGTATCGTGCAGCTAATTCATCCATTTTTTTCAAAACCCTCTTATCATGTATTTTATAATAATATTGATTAAGATAATAAAGAGCATGCGTATAATCACCTAATCCTTCTTTTATAAGCGAGAGCCGAATAAGCATTCTTGGAGAGTAAAAGCCCGATTGGAAACATTGTTCATAAAACTCCATAGATTCTGTGTATTGCTTCTTTTCGAAAAGGGAATCAGCAGATGCTAGCTTTTTAAAATAATTATTTTGGCCATATACGTCTGATGAGTAATAAATTACATATAATGTTAATAATATTTTAAATAATTTCCTGCACATTGTTTGTTATTATAGAAAAGGTCTGCTACTTTTGCATCCGCAATTAAGGAAAAATATCTGGTATTGTAACAGTAAAAATAGAAGATTCCGTAGCTCAGCTGGTAGAGCAATACACTTTTAATGTATGGGTCCTGGGTT
>JANOTP010000026.1:0-2188 GCA_031416415.1 Cytophagales bacterium
ACCAAAGTTGTAATTCTTGGAGCGGGTACGGTAGCAGAATATGCCGCTCGCGCAGCCCTTGGACTTGGTGCGGAAGTAAAAGTATTTGACAATCATGTATACAAATTAAGGCGATTGAAAAATACATTAGGACATCAACTATATACCTCTACAATTGATTCTGTAACCTTACGTAATGAAATGAGAAGAGCAGATGTTGTTATTGGTTCGTTGCGGTCGGATGAAGGAAGTCCTTGTGTTGTAACAGATGAAATGGTTGCCGAAATGAGACCTAATTCTATTATCATCGATGTAAGCATTGATCAGGGTGGTTGTTTCGAGACATCCAAAATAACGTCTCACAAAAATCCGATATTCAGAAAGTACGATGTGATTCATTATTGCGTTCCTAATATTCCTTCTCGCGTGGCAAGAACTGCTACAATAGCACTTAGTAATATTTTCACCCCTATGCTGCTGCAGATTTCAAAAAGAGGTGGTATAGACGGTATGCTTTATTCAAAAGAATGGTTTATGAAAGGGATATATGCCTACAAAGGCAACCTTACAAATGCACATTTAGCTAGAAAATTTAATATGAGTTATAAAGATCTAGAATTGCTTATTGCAGCAAGGTTTTAAACGAATAGGAAGTTAAAAAAAAGAAAGAGAGCGGTAAAATTTTACAGCTCTCTTTCTTTTTTTTAAGCTTATCAATTAGTGTTGAATCATAATTTTCTTCCTACTTACAATCCCATTTTGTATCATTTCAATAATATAAATTCCTGATCTAAGGTTAAATTCGTTAAACGATAAAGTGACAAAACCAGTTTCCTCAGATTGTCTATGTGCTACTAGTGTTCCAAAATTATTATATAAATTAACGGTAGATAATTCATTCGATGTGTTCAAGTAGTTGATATCAAATGAACCATTGCTAGGGTTAGGGAATACTATTAGTTCTTCTCCAAAGTTTATAGGAGGAATTACAATGCTACTATCGTCTTCAAAGAATCCTTGTTTTAAAATATTTCCGGCAGCCATTCCTGATATTACTTTTATAGCAGAATAAATATAACAGTTATTGAATTTTACTGCTACAAAATAATTTCCATCAAAGAAGGTAGTGAAATTTATAGTATTAGCTCCTTGAATATATTTGAGTTTACCTGCCGCATTTTGAACGTACCATTGATAATTACTAGCTATCGTTTGGCAGGAGACTGTTGTTTTAATTGCAGTGGCGTTGTCTACAACAATTGTAGGTTCTACAGTGCTTAGGTAATCAATTTGTTTACCTATCGTTACAGCGCTACAATTATAATCATCGGATACTTTTACAAAATAAAAACCTGGACTAGAAATAGTTTCTGTATTCAGCCCTGCTGTAATTAGTTGTGATGCTGATGTATAACTTGCCGTTGTTCCTAACGCCCATTCATACTTAGAAAATATATTAGGTACGCTAAATTGAACCATTCCACCGCCACTGCATAGCGATGGTAAATTACTTACTAATACAGGAGCTGTAATTGTACTTTTATAAATTGTATCCTTTTGTACGAATGTTATTGAGCCACATCCTGTTTGTGATGCTTGAATGGTAATACCGTTTGCATTTGCATTTAACTCTGCATAAGTAATGGTGATATTTTTAGTTGTGCCATCACCTACCACGGAACCGCCTACTGGAGTTACAATATTGTTAAAGGCTGTGTACGTTACTCCATTTTCGGAACCAATAATACTTATTATAGAATTTTGTCCAGCACAAATACTATCCTGATTGGGTGTAATTGTTAATTGTGAAGGTATAGTTTTTATTACTATAGGCAATAACCTAGCAGGAGAGGGTCCACAAGTATTGTGTGCGGTTACAGAGACTGTTCCACTTGTAGCGATATTAGAGAAATCAAAAAGAGCATTTATAGTAGTGGAATTTGTAATTGTAGCACCCGTTCCTCCTGCGATATAAGTCCAATTGTAGAAGACTGCATTTACATCATTGTTTACTTGATAGGAGTTTCCAGTTGTATTTTGGCAAGGGGATAGTGGACCTATGATTATTGATGGTTGGACAGGTGTTGATGTAATAGTGAAAGAACCGTTAGCAGTAGGTGTAGCACCGCAAGTACTAGTGACAGAAACGGTATAACTAAATGGACCCGATACAGAAGGTGTCCCTGATATTGTAAAGTTACCCGCAGCA
>JANOTP010000027.1:0-9984 GCA_031416415.1 Cytophagales bacterium
CAATTTATTAGAACATATCCTGACAGGTGTTATACTGGAGAGGTTTTTAGCGCTGCTACATCAATTCCTATATTAGGTACATTATTGCCGGGAGAATCAATAACAATTGATTTTGAAGAATACAATTGTTGTCCTACTCAACCAGACATTACAAATCCATTGCCATGGGAAGGTGCATATTTCCATACCACAGCAGTCCGACCTTTTTATTATGATGAGTGTTCTCCAGAGAGAAAGGTAGGAGATTCATATCCATTGTTTACGGATATTGATAATATTAGATCAAGAGGTGCAATAAATATGACGGTTACTCCTTTATTATTACCATTTCCTACAATACTGCCAGGTGTAGATCGAAGCATTCCAAAGGCTGATCCTAAATATCCTTTTTCAGGTCAAATTGGTGATATAGAATTAGAAAATACATTTGTCGATAATTATTTTGGATTTAATATGATTTCTGAGAATAGTTTTATTGAAGTGGATCTCGAATTGGAAGATGGGCTCACTTTGTTTAATCCATTGCCAAGCGGTTCAAGTATATCTACTGCCAATATTTATAATTTAACATTATCTGATAGAAATAAAATCAATACGTGGAATGGTACAGTAGTTAGAAGTCCTAGTATTGGGGCACCTCCTCATATATATGATGCAGCGTATAATGGAGACAATCAGTTTAATAGTAATGAAGATGAGAGTTTATTAGTAGGCGCTAACACTAGAGAGCGTTGGACATTCCGATTTGCTATTTCAGATTTAAATACGTCAACAATAGCAGGCGTTTCGCTTTATGAAAAATTTAAAAATTTCATGTCAGGTTCTTTTATTAATTATAAAGTTCGTGGTGTTTGTTGTTCTGAATTGAATAGTGGTTTTTTTACAAGTGTACATCTGGTGATGGGCGATAATAGTGGTATCTGTACAAATTGTAGAGTTCCGTTAGGTGTCAAAGCTGATTCCATACACGTGCCATGCCCGGGTTGTTCTACTCCAGGAGTTGTTGTAGGAGCCGTAAATCTTGAGCGAACTACTTTAGGATTGATAGATGCAGACAATAATGGAGTAGGCGATGTATACGAAGGAATCACAAATCCATTAGATAAAAGAAAGAAAAACTTTGCTACCTTAAATGATATTATAAAAACTTCTGTTCCAATAAGTTTTGTTGATGGTGATGCAACATCTTCTTGTGGTTATACAAATAGTCAATTGCAAGGAAAAGGTATATTCATTGACCAACTTAGAGTGAGCAGCCCTAGAACTCCTGGATTAGAACTTATTAGTTCTAAATTTGAATATGGAGCTGGTCAAGTGGTTAATCTTAACATTAGTTCTTCAGATCCTAATAATTATTTTTTCTCTGTTTCTTCTTCACAAATAGGACAAGGAGCAGCATTTCCATTAGGTACATTAGGGACTTTAGTTAATGAATTTCAAATAACTAAAAATTTAACAGGTACAGTGTCAGACCTTGTTCCAATTTCCTATATAGGAGGGTTAACCGATAATGATGTTATTACAGAAGTATTAACGGATTGTGGGAATTGCGCGTCTTCACCTTGTACCTTTAACGATTTACTTGTAGATCGGCATGTATACATATGTGAACCATCTAATAATCGACTGTTTTTACACATCCCGTTAATTAGTGATCCTTATGTTTTATTTGATGGTGATTTTCAAGATAATGAACTTTGCACGAAAAAAATAACATTGGGAGGTAGATACAGTCATCCGAAATTAAACGCTTTTCCTTTTGAATATAGAAGGTATACTCCTTCGATTAATTTCAGTACAATTATTCCAAAGGAATATATAATTAGCAAGGTTGATGTGAATAATAGTATTTATTTTTATAATAACTCAGGTAATTTAATTGCTTCAAATGATGTAAGAACGATTACTTCACCAGCTGTTGTTCCTGATTTGATAAAAGGGAGTGTTTTTAACTATACAGAACTCTATGTTGATAATGAATCTAATATTCCACAGGAATATAATTCCACAGGAATATTACCTATGCCTGCAAGTCATCATTCAGATGAAATAATGGATATGACTGTTGTTATTACATGTGAACCTACTGTTTGTGGATTGTCATCTTCTTATGCATTATTTGTACCTAATAACCCAATCGTTAATAGTACATATAATTCTCAATTAAATAGTCCAAGTTCTGTGGTATATCATTTACCTTCTATTGAGTTTGGTTACGCAAACTTAAATGGGATAAGGTATGCTGATTTTGTTTCTGAAAAATTTGCTAAGCCTAATATTAACTTGTCTTTGGCAAATGGAGGAAGTAACCATATTGATATAGTAGGTCAAACGAGTTGTTTCTCATTACGTTTACAAAATCCTGAGATAAATACAAGCTTCTTAGATAATCCAACGAATAGTATACCGTATAATGTTACTTATGGTAAGGATTCTAAAAATACGTTTTTGGCATTTCCTAATTTGCCCGCTGGACTTACAGTTGTGAGTGTTACGGAGATAAGCTCAAGTACTGTATTTACGGATCCGAATGCTGATGGAATATTTGAGTTGAATAATGTCCCTTCGATTTCCTTTAAAGATTATTCAATATGCTTAAGTTATAATAATTGTGCAGTTCCATTAGCTAATGAACCTATTGAAATTGCTTTTGGATGGAATTGCGATGGGTACCCAACAAATATTAATAATGCATGTTTTGTAGAAAAAGCTAATTACACTATTTCGTCATTGCCTATAACAATGGTATTAATTCCTACCGCCATTAATAGTGATCTATGTAGTACTTTTGATTATAATTTAAATATTCGATCTGAAAAAAACGGGGGATTGTCAAATTTTGATATTTCACTAAGCTTACCACAGGGAATTGCTCCTGTAGATGCTACGCAAATAATTATTGATGGAGTATTACAAACGAATGTTCCTGTTGTTGTGAGTGTGAGTGGAATTACTACTTATACATGGACTGCAGTTTATACGGATATAATAAAACTAGGAGGTAATTTCACTTTCAAGATAGCCTTAATTTCTTCTTGTGATTATCAATTGGGAGCTATTGATGCTTCTGTAGAGGCGCAAACCTATTGTGGACCTTTAAGTAAGCTAATTAAAAATAGTTCACTTGTTCCACAAATTACTATACCAAACAGTGCCTACGATCAATTACAAGTTGCTATACAATGTACACCTGATTATACAAGTCCTTCTACTTCCACTATAACAATCTCTAATACAGGAGGAGGAATAGCCAATAATACGAATACATTATCGGTTACTCTTCCCTCAGGAGTATCGTTGGTTGTAGCAGGAACTACTATTGACTATTCAGTTGTAGGGCAAGTTGTGAGTTGGGATTTACCAGTTATAAATGCAGGTTCAGCTGCTCCAGTTTATACTTTAAATTATGTAGTAAGCAATCCACAATGTGGAATGAGCTACATATTAAACGCAGAAGTATTCGGAAAGCCCGAGTTGTCTTGTGGAACCACAGGGTTTTGTGGAACTATAAAATCGTTGTCTTCTCAAAATTGTAGTACTTCGATAATTATTCCAGTAGTTAATGCTGGCCCTGATGTTACAATTTGTAATGGAAGTAATATAACACTTTCTGCTTCGGGAGCTTTGACGTACACATGGTCCGGTGGAGCTACTACTGCCTCTGTAAATGTGTCACCTTCAATCACTACTACTTATAGTGTAACTGGAATAAATGCTAACGGTTGTGTGAATACGGATGCTGTTACAGTAACAGTAAATCCAAAACCAATAGTTTCGATTAATGCACTTCCCACAGAATATTGTATAGGTTCTCCAGCTATTCCACTTAGTGGTTTACCATCAGGTGGCATCTTCTCCGGCACTGGTGTAACAGCAAACGCAGGCCCTCCAATAACGTATCAATTCAGCACAACAACTGCTGGAAGTTATGTTATCACTTATTCTTACACTGACCCAGTTACTACTTGTTCTAATACTGCAACGGCAACAATTGTGGCAAGCCCTTGCTGTAAATATGTTTTGGGAGATGTAGACGTGCGTTGTGGTCAGAATGAAAAAGTTTGTATACCTATAAAAGCAGTGCGAACTGTAAACAACGGGATTATTGGAATGGATTTTAGTTTGAAATATAACAACCAACTGATGAAACCTACGGGCAAAGCCACTATTGGTGGAGTAGTACTAAACAGCTCTATTGTTAATGTAAATCCTAATATGGCTAGTTATGCTTTGACATATAATAGTACGGTTCCAAATCAACCCAATCAACGCTACTTGCATGGAAGTATATTTTACACTGGTTCAGCACCCGCTAGCGCAGACTTTGAGGGAACTGGCGATGTGATATGCGTTGAGTTTGAATTTATTGGAACGTTTACTTCTGGTAAAGTAGGAAGTACTTATCACCTTTACGGTGGTGATATGGTGGGAAATACTTTTGGACAAGGATTTATTGACGAAGACTATAAATTGACTACCGTTCGTGCGTGCATGGATGATAATGGAGATGGCGTTATTAAGGTTATTAAAGATAATTTCTTAAATGGTAAAATAATTTTCCATGATCAAGATAATAGTAGTTCTTGGTTGAAATACGATCCATTAGATCCTACGAAATATTTAATTACACAAATTTATCCTTCTAGTGTAACCGCAGCTCCTTATGCTTGCTTACCTTCGAGTTCTGTTGTAACTACTACAGATATGAACGGTACGTTTAGCTTGGACATGACAGGATTAAACGGTTTGAAAATTTCCCGAGACATTACAGGCGACTATCAAACGGATCCTAACTGTACAAATCCTGGAGCTGTTATTAACGGTACAAATTATTCTATCTTGGAGGCTATCAATGGGTATGATTCATATTTAATTGAATCTATAACAACCCTTAGAAATCCTAGTCAGGTTAAATATGTTGGCGATAGAAAAGTGCCAGGGGTTGGTGTGTTAGGAAATCCAGCTTCTGTTATAACTACTGTTAGCGCCAATACAAAATTCCCTACACCTTTCCAGATGCTGGCTGCTGATGTGAATATGAATAATTCTGTTCGTGCGAGTGATATAACATTGGTGCAACAAAGAGCGGTAGCTCACATCTGTGAGTATCCTCAAACTTGGAATTATACACAAGGAACTGCCCCAAATCAATATCCTGCTAATAATGTAGAAAGCCGTTCGTTGGATTGGAGATTTACAGATAAAGTTTCTGGTGGAGATTTTAATAAGTCAAGTGTCTATCCAAATGCTCCTGCCGTTGTGGGTCAATATTATAGAGACGATGTACCCGAAGTAGCACCATGCTTGCTAGCTCCTGCCATTTCTGGTAATGCTTGTAATGCATATCCAACTCCTAAAAACATTCATGCCATCCTTCTTGGAGACCTTGATGGAAGCTGGAGAGGAAATAATTCGGCGCAACAATACTTGAAAATTGCACAGAGCAATGCTGTAATCTTGGATTATAAAAATATTCAACAAACAGGAACTAGTACTTATCGTGTACCCGTGAAATTTAGTTCAAATGATACAACGGTTTCTGTAGATTTCGCCTTGGATTATGACGAAACAAAATTAAAAGTATTGGGTATGGGAAAATTAGCAGCTTCTGAAGAGGTTGATGCACGTATGATGTACAACGATCATAACAGCCAAGAATTATTATTTACGTCTTATACCATGTCTGATTTTGGTATTAAAAATACACTTTATTATATAGATTTTGCTTCTGAGTTTGGCGATATGAAACCTCAGTACTTAGGTCAAGGAGAAGGTTATCTGAATGGACAACGTGTTGCATTAACATTAGAAGGTGTAACAACCACAGGTATACTCGATCAATTGGGCGTAGATGGTTATGGTTTTGAAGTAGTGCCTAATCCAATAAATGGTTCTGGAAATATTTATTATCAGCTAAGAGCCGAAGACAATGCAAGAATTGTAGTCTACAATGCTGTTGGACAAATAGTATTAGAATACAACGATGTAAAAGGTAGCGGAGCATTCGAAATAAGTTCATCAGCACTAGCCTCTGGTATGTATCAAGTAATTCTCTATAAAGGAGACACCGACAGACTAACTAAAAAAATGGTGATTCAGAAATAAGTTTAAGGTTTAAAGTTTAAGGTTTAACGTTTAGGGTTCAAGGTATAAAAGGTGTATTTATAAATACACCTTTTATACCTTGAACCTTTTTTTTATTTAAACTTTATACTTTAAACTTTGAACCTTAAACTTACCACCTTAAACTTTAAAAAATAAAACCAATAGCTAGTCACATTGCGTATATTAAATGTATGCTTGTGGTGAATCAAAAAAATAATTCATAAAAAATGAAAATCATGTTGCTTATGTCTGTAAAACTGTATTTATTTAAAATGTTTTCCATTCTTACGTTGATTTTGTTTTCGGAGTGTGGAAAGAAAGAGACTATGGAACCTGCTGATTTGTATACTGTAATTCATTCACACGATCTAGATGGGATAACCTATCTTGCATTGGGTGATTCTTATACCAAGGCGGAATGCGAGATTGCATCGAATGCTTACCCTTCTAAACTTGTTCAGAAATTTCAAGAAAATGCAGTATTGGTAAAGAGTCGAACCACCATAGCTCAAACCGGATGGCGCACCGATAATTTAAAAGCGGCAATTAATGCAGCTGCTCTACAAGATACATTTGATCTGGTTTCATTATTAATAGGCGTAAACGATCAATATCAAGGTCGTACAGCAGAGGATTATAAAGGTCATTTTATAGATTTAATAGAAACTGCTGTTTATTATGCTAAAGGTAGAAAAGATAAAGTATTTGTGCTTTCCATTCCTGATTATGGGGTAACTCCTTTTGGAAGTGGTAATCAAGCTGCCATTTCACAAGAAATAGACGAATTCAACGCAGTCAACAAAGCAGTGGCCGATTCCATGGGTATTGCTTATTTTGATATTACCCCTATTTCAAGGGAAGCTGCTTCAGATGCTTCCCTTACGTGTACAGACAATCTTCACCCTTCTGGAAAGATGTACGCTCGTTGGGTAGATTTAATACTCCCTGAGGTGTTAAAGATTGTTAGGAAACCTTAATTTATAGAGTAGGAAGAGGTGTTTTTTTTAATATCTGATTTTTTTAGTATTTTAGATCGATGAACAGGTCAGATAAATGAGAAGTGGTAGAATAAATTTAATTAGTAAGTCTGTTTTTGGATTGTTGCTAATGTTATCATTTATAACAATAGCACATATTGGATTTGCTCAAAATTCTTTTGATAGAGTTAAGCGTGAGAAGTCAGATAAGAAAGGAACGAATGTAGAATATTATAAAAATGGTAGCATAAAATCTACTAGCCAATATAAACGAAAAGTATTTTGGTTTTACACAGACACCTACTGGACTATCAAAGAATACGATATGGATGGGAATCTAGTACGCATGGTGAAGAAAGTAGTGCAGATGGCCAGAAGAGAAAATCATGAGACTGTACTAAAGGAAGAAGTATTTAATTACGAACCTAAAAAGGATAATCAGCCCAAAGAAAATATTCGACCTGAATAAATTAATTTTATGAAAAATAAAATAATAATTATACTCTTGCTTGTGGGATTTTTATCTTCCTGTAAACTTTTTAAACCAGGCAAATGCGGCACCTGTCCTACGTTTGATAGGAAAGAATATAAAAAGAAGCATCGGTAGTAGTGTAATTAAATTTCCTCCTCAACTACTATTTAGCCCTTGTTGGAGCTTTTCTCCAACAAGCGTTGCCTGTGAAAACACAGTTATAAATAATTCAACTATTTTTTAAATTAAATTCAAAATTTCTTTTTTAATAGAAAGAAAACCATTTACTTTTTTGCATAATACAGGTGTGTAATTACTCACCAGGGCCACTAGAAACAATTGTTGGAGAAAAGCTCCAACAAGGGCAGAAAAGAAAACACAAAAGACTTAATCTATCTGAATAAATAATTTTTATCGAGGTATTACTTCACCGCTTCTCTCACTCTTATTAATTTTACTAAAAGTTCTTCTAAGAGATCAAGTTGTAACATATTCGCTGCATCGGATTTGGCTTCGTTTAGGCGAGGATGTGTTTCTATAAATAGCCCGTCCGCACCTACTGCAATAGCAGCTTTAGCAATGGTTTCAATCATAGAAGGACGACCACCAGTTACACCTGAAACTTGATTAGGTTGTTGCAAGGAGTGTGTACAATCCATAACTACAGGTACGTCAAATGCTTTCATTTCTACAATGTTTCTGTAGTCTACAACTAGGTCTGAGTAGCCAAAAGAATTTCCTCTATCGGTTAAAATAACATTTGGATTGTTAAGCGATTTTACTTTTTCAACAGCAAATTTCATTGACTGCCCGGAAAGAAATTGACCTTTTTTAACATTTACAGCTTTGCCAGTTTGTGCTGCCGCAACTAATAAATCAGTTTGTCTACATAGAAACGCTGGTATTTGAAGTACGTCTACATACTCCGCTGCCATTGCCGCTTCATGACTTTCGTGTATATCCGTTACTACTGGAATGTTAAAAGTATCGCTTACTTCTTTAAGGATTTTCAGCGCTTTTTCATCTCCTATTCCTGTAAAGGAATCAAGTTTAGTACGATTCGCTTTTTTGTAAGAACCTTTGAAAATATAGGGTATTTTATACTTGTCAGAAAGTTTCACTATTCGTTCTGCAATTTCCATTGCTACGTCTCTTCCTTCTATAGCACAAGGGCCAGCCATAAGAAAGAAATTTCCGCTTTCAGTATAGTTTAATTTTGGTATCGTGATCATATTTTGAATTGATTTAAAGATACAAAGAAAATAGTTTATCAAGCGAAATCCTAATGGTCCAGTCAGTTGATTGAAAAACAAGTAGGTTTTAGGTTATATTAACTTAGTAGAGAAGCACTCTTTGATTTAAACTATATTACGCACAGTCTTACTTTTCTTTTTTTAAATTAGTTAATAAATAAAAAGCAGTCAGAGGATTTTCCCTGACTGCTTGTATGTGAAAATAGTTAAGAAAAGGTTAACCAATATTTTCTGGATCAAGATCGTCCGAAATTTCTATAGCAGTAAGCATAATTCTCATATTACGCATTTCTACCCATGCCAATGCTATCCCAAAGGTTATCATGACTAGTAGCATACCAACAAACATCATATTGAATACATCACCTACTTTTAAATCACTATGGAAATTACATTTTCGGCCGTCTTGAAAAATTACTAAGTTGTTGGTATTGTAATGGTTCAATTCTTTTACAAACCAGAAACCGTATATTCCAAAAGTTATCATAGTTAAAAAAAGACCTTTTAACATAATCATGAACAATGCCATTCCCTCACCTTCAAAATCAAAAGTAAGTCTTCCTATTTTAAGGTGTTGAAGTGTATATTTTTTAATGGCAATACTTCCCCATGCAGTATAAATTCCAATAGTTACAACTATTAGTAAAAGATTTGTAACAAACATTTTGAAATATTCCATGAAGTCAGCTTTGAATTCAAAAGTATATCCATTCCAATGAGTGTTTTTTGCATCGTAAGTTAGTCCAGCATGCATAGCGTAAGGAAGGCCTCCAAAAACAAGTGCCAAATAAAATATACCGCTTAGGACTGGGCTTAGTTGAGCAAGTAATACATATACAACCATAGCTCCTACAAATATTAGGAATCCTTTAAATATATCCATCCCCTTTCCTGTATAAGAAAAAGGTTTTCCAGAGAAGGTAGTGTTCTCAAAATTGTATTTTACACTTTTTACAATTGCCCAAGGAATATAAAATCCTAGAGTGAAGATACAGAGGAAGAAATTGGCGATAAGTATTCCAAAATACTGCGCACCTTCTCCAGTGAAATTGAATTTGTTGTTTTTTAACATGTTTTTTAATTGTTTAAGGTTTAAAAATGATTAATTCCAGCAATATACGGCAATTCCTATAAAAAGTTCATAATCAATTATATGTTATTCTGCTTGACTCTATTT
>JANOTP010000028.1:0-32374 GCA_031416415.1 Cytophagales bacterium
AAATATATGGCTATACAGGAAACAACGAACCGTGTATACCTCATTACATAGGTTCTAAAATACATCAGGTCCATAAAAACAGTTAAAAAAAACAGGTATTTATGGGCTATTATTCTAAAATTATATCATGCCATGAGTCTAAAGTCTTTCTTTTTTTAAGCTTTTCAGCCTTAGCTTCCTGAACCTTCTTTTTAAAAGCCCAAACGGTTGCTTTCCTAAGGTCTATAAGTTCAGAAAGCTGTTCTAGTGTATAATATGTAGATTCTTTAAACGTATCGTGGGTTATGTAAAAAGCTTTGTTAAGAGGGAATTTTATAGAATGATACAAAGTTCCTGCAGTGGCAGATTCGGTGTATTTGCATTTATTACACTTTCTAGAAAAGGGCTTTTCGCCTGTGCTATAAGAGTCGTAACTACACTTTTTACAGGAGTAGCCATTTTCCCATTTCAAATTTTCAAGATATTGTAAACAGATAGTGTCGTTAGGAAAAATAGAAAGGAATTCATCGTAGGATACTTTTTCTATTAGAATTCTAGATCTGGTTTCACTCTTAACTTGTTTTTTTAGATTCCAATTGTCAATATCAAGTTGAGAATTCATTTTATTCAACTCTTCTGTTAGAATATTTAATTTCGAGTTAGCGATTTCAAGTTCTTCAGATTTATGATTAAGCTTTTCTGTACGCTCTTTTACTTTATTTTCAAGTTCTTTATTAATATTATCTTTTAGAATTTCTTTTTCTTCCAAGACTTCAATTATTTTTTGTTGGCTTTTTTCTTTTTGATCTTTAATGATTCTTATTTTATCTCCTAGAGCATAAGAGAATATTAATACTTCTAAAACAAATCCAAAATTGAAAATATATATCGTATAGAGATTGCTGGGTACAATACCGTATGTACGTAATACGAAAACTAAAAATCCTCCTAAAATAATTGAAAATCCAATTATAAAAAAACGCGCTGGTTTATAGTTTTTATTAAAAAAAAGTTTTAATGCTAAATAATAAATGATTGCAAAAGGAGAAATAAAGAGTAGCGCTTTAATTTGTATAGGAAATAAAGATGAAAATAAAACAGAAACTAAAATATTTACACATACCAATATGAAGAGCCACTTAGTAGTTTTTTTATAGCTAATACTTAGCTCAAGAAATTCAACAGCATAAAATGTAAATGTTAGGATGAGTAGATTTGGGGCATTCTCGAACAAAACATGATTAAAAAAAGTAAGGCTAGGCCAAAAAATCTGAAATCCGGTAAGGTCTTCACTAAAAGTATATATTCCGCAACTAACAACATAAAAAACATAAAACAGATAAACCCTTTCTCTTGTAAAGGCAAATATTAATAGATTGTACATCGCCATAATAAAAATTATTCCATAAAAAATTCCAAGAAAATAATATTCATGTGTAATATAAGAAATGAGGTATCTAGTACTTCTTAAGCTTACCCAAAAACTACTATAATACCTCGATTTTACTTTTACATAATAGGTATAGGTTTGTCCTTTTGGAATTGAAAGATCAAATAAAAAATTTTTATGGTCAAAAGGTCTTTTTGTTACCGGTTCTCCCATGCCTACAGGTTGATAGGTTCTTATTTTTCCTTCGGAAGAGATCTGATATAATTGTAAAAAAGAATTGTGACCATCTGGAAACTCAAGCATCCAAGCTAAGTTATAGGGATCTTCGTTTCGTATGTTGAATTTAATCCAAAAGCTAGTATTGATTTTCGTTATGTTTAAAGCCTTTACATTTTTTAGGCTTGTCCATTCTATTGCTTTTTGTATAGTTGCTATGTTGTATTGATCGTTTTCGTCTTCCAATAGTTCGCAATAATTACCAAAGATATAATTATCATCTTCTAGCACTACTATTAGTGTGTCAGTAGCATAAGATAGCGTAGACAAAAAAAATAAAACAGTAAGTAGTACAGCTTTTCTCAAATTTTATAACTTAAATACTGTTTAATATATAGAAAGATATTGAGGAATTAGAATTTTTATAAATAAAAATGAAATAAGAATATAACATAAGTAATTAATATCAAGCTGTTCGTTCTATTTTAAATACTTAATAATAAAACAAAAGATCCCAGCTGCAAGTGCAACTGGGATCTTTTTTAAGTCTGTACGACTAATGTTAGAATGATTCAGTTTTAGTAATATTTATTATTTTTTCTTGAATGTTAATTTTGTTTATCAGTAGCCACTACAATATTTAGTTTTAATTTATTTGCAATTTCTACAACATTAATAAACTCTTGAACAGGTACCGTCTTGTCAACTCTAAGTACGATCGTTGTATTTTCATTTTTTGCAGAAGCAGACTCTTGAGCAAGTCTATCTTTTAAAGATAAGATGTTTACTTCATATTTATTTACATAATATTTATGTTCGGCATCTATTGTTACATAAATTATATGTTTAGGGATTGCTTTCCCAGTAGTAGCTTTAGGAAGAAATACTTTTATAGCTTCTTGACTTGAAAGTGTTGAAACCATCAAAAAGAATAACATTAGGAAAAACAATATGTCTGAAAGTGAGGAAGCCTCTACTCCGCCACCTTCTCTTTTTCTTCTTTTAAATTTCATGACTGTGGTTTATATAAGATGTCCATAAACTCAATCGTTTTTACTTCCATGTCGTTTACTGTGCGATCTATCATATTGTTCAAGTATACATAAAGAACATGTGCTATAATTCCTACGACTAGTCCAGCGCCTGATGTTACCATTTTTTCATATATACCACCTGCGATAATGCTCATGCTTATACTATCTGAAATCGAAATACTATAAAAAGATTTGATCATTCCTGTTACAGTACCAAGGAATCCCAGCATAGGCGCAATTGCAGCAATTGCGGATAGGAAACTGAGATTTTTTTCCATTTTTGCAATTTCAACATTTGCCATGTATTCTATAGCACTTTCTATATCACGCATAGGAGAGCCTAACCTATACAATCCTTTTTTTAACATTTTTGCTATGGTATGCTCTGATTCATTACAAATAGAAATGGCTGATTTAATGTCGCCTTCACTCAGTTTTTTACTTATGTTAGTCATAAAATACGGATCCAATTTTCCCGTATTTTTAATATACAAATAGCGTTCTATAAATAAGTATACCGAGATAACGGAAAGAAGCAGAATAGGAATCATTACGTACCCTCCTTTTAACAATAAATCGAAAAGGGAGATACCTGCTGGCACAGTAGCAGGCGACTCAGCAGTAGTAGTTGCTAGAGTACTACTATCGGTAATTATTTGTAATAAGATAAATGAAATATTCATAAATAGTTAATGACTTTTGAAATACTAATATAATTGGCAACAACACAACATCTAAAGGGATGTACCTCCTGATACAATTCTTTTTTTTAAGAAGAATTATATTTAGTAATCTAACGAATATACGAAGGTAAAAAGTATAGTGTACTAGTATTTATAACATAGAAT
The DNA here is from genome assembly GCA_031416415.1 of Cytophagales bacterium. GTDB lineage: Bacteria > Bacteroidota > Bacteroidia > Cytophagales > Cytophagaceae > JANYCO01. The sequence continues at coordinate 3,468 of JANOTP010000028.1, forward strand.
TTATAAATAATAAAGTCCTGTAATTTCACTATACCTTATACTTAAACCATCTCTTTTTATTAGATTAAGGCATATTTAGCAATATGTTCTGAAATTTGCTAATATTAGCGTAAATATTTGATTCTACATGTCCAAAGGGAATATTTTAATAATTGACGATGAAGAAAGACTTCGGAATCTTCTGGCAAGAATTATTGGTCTGGAAGGTTATCATATAATAGAAGCATCTAACGCTAAGGCAGGATTGAAGCTCTTGGAAAAAGAAAATTTTCACTTAGTAATATCAGATGTAAAATTACCGGACGCCAATGGCGTAGATCTTACGGCCACGATTAAGTCTGTTTATCCACACATTGAAATTATTGTACTGACTGCTTTTGGAACCATTCAGGATGGGGTAAGAGCCATTAAAAATGGTGCCTTTGATTATATTACAAAAGGCGATGATAATGAAAGAATAATTCCATTGGTGAGTAAAGCAATGGAAAAAGCCCAGTTGCAGTATAAAGTATTAATGCTTGAAAAAAAGATATCAAGTAGGTATAGCTTTGATAACATAATAGGAAATTCTAAATCAATAAAACAAGCTGTAGAACTTGCACGAAAAGTTTCCGTTACAGATACTACAGTACTACTAACAGGAGAAACTGGAACTGGGAAGGAAGTATTTGCTCAAGCTATCCATTATGAAGGTAATAGAAAAAACAAACCATTTGTAGCGCTTAATTGTAGTGCTTTTGGGAAAGAATTATTAGAAAGTGAATTGTTTGGGCATAAAGCAGGTTCGTTTACTGGCGCAGTAAAAGATAAAAGAGGTTTATTTGAAGAGGCAAACGAGGGAGCTATTTTTTTAGATGAAATAGGCGAAATGCATATCGATCTTCAAGCAAAACTCCTTCGTGTATTAGAAACTGGAACTTTTATTAAAATTGGTGAGACGAAAGAAACGAAAGTAGATGTCCGCATTATTGCAGCGACAAATCGTGAATTACAAAAAGAAAGTGAGAGAGGACATTTTCGTTTAGATTTATTTTATCGCCTTTCTGTTTTTCAGATAAACCTTCCTTCTCTTAAAGAAAGGAAAGAAGATATTAAAGAATTAGCAGAGCACTTTACAAAGTATTTTTCAGAAAAAGTAAACAAATCTATCAAAGGTTTTAATCCTGATTTCTTAGATGCTTTGAAGCAACACCCTTGGAAAGGCAATATTCGTGAACTGAAAAATATTATAGAAAGAGCTATAATATTAGTGGAGGGAGAACAACTATCCTTTGAGTCTTTACCTTACGATTTTGATACAAGCAGTGTTACAGGTTCTGTTTTTACATTAGAGGAAGTAGAGAAAGCACATATACGAAAAGTAATGGCTTATGCAAAAGGTAATAAAACCGAAACAGCTCGATTGCTGAATATCGGATTGACTACTTTATATAGAAAAATTGAGGAGTATAAAATATAAATTATTTTTATCAGCAGCAAGACTAGTTTGCTTGACGATTTACAAAAAATAGCAATGCTCCAAATAGAAACTATTTATAAATTTAATTATGGAAAGCAATAATTTTAAAAATATCACCTTTGCAGGTTTTTTGGTTGCAATAGGAATTGTGTTTGGAGATATTGGAACTTCTCCTCTATATACTTATTCTGCCATTATAGGCTCACAAACTATTACGGAAATTCTAGCACTAGGAGGGGTGTCGGCTATTTTTTGGACACTTACATTTCAAACCACTATAAAATATGTATTGATCACGCTACATGCCGATAATAAAGGTGAAGGAGGAATTTTTTCGCTTTATACTTTAATTAGAAGATATAAAAAATGGCTATTATTTCCAGCTATTGCTGGAGGTAGTTTTTTGCTAGCGGATAGCATTATTACCCCTCCGATTTCTGTATCATCTGCAATGGAAGGGTTAAAACCAAGCTATCCAAATTTGCCAGTTATTCCCATTGTATTAGTAATAATTATTTTATTATTTCTTCTTCAAAGAAAAGGAACTTCTTTTATAGGAAAATTATTTGGACCAGTTATGTTAGTGTGGTTTACTATGATAGCACTATTAGGTATTGGGGAGTTAGCAGGAAATTTAGTTGTCTTTAAAGCAATAAATCCTTATTATGCTTATCAATTATTATCAGAACATCCTGGAGGTTTTTGGTTATTAGGAGGGGTGTTCCTTTGCACAACAGGAGCAGAAGCCTTATATTCTGATTTGGGGCATTGCGGTAGAAAAAATATTCAAATAAGTTGGCTTTATGTAAAATTGTGTTTACTCCTTTGTTATTTTGGTCAAGCAGCTTGGTTGTTGAATCATGTTGGAACGACTTTAACAGACGTGAGTCCATTTTTTGGTTTAGTACCCGATTGGTTTCTTTTTCCTGCAATAGGTATCGCAACATTGGCAACAATCATAGCAAGTCAAGCATTAATAAGTGGATCCTTTACTTTAGTAGCGGAAGCAATCAGGTTAAATTTATGGCCAAAACTAAGAGTGATTTTTCCATCGGATATAAAAGGACAGCTCTATATCCCCACAATCAATTGGTTGTTGATGTTCGGATGCTGTGGTGTAGTACTATATTTTAGAGAATCAAAAAATATGGAGGCTGCATTTGGTTTATCTGTTACCCTTACAATGTTAATGACGACCGTATTATTAAGTTTTTATTTACTCGTTAAAAAAGTAAATAAAATAGCGGTGGGTATTTTATTATTAGTTTTTCTCACAGTAGAAGGTGCATTCCTTGTTGCTAATCTTAAAAAATTCATGCACGGCGGTTGGGTTACTTTATCGCTGGGCATTTTTATATTTATTGTTATGTTTATTTGGTATAAAGCAAGTGAGATAAAAAATAGATTACAAACCTCTGCTAATTTAACACCTTATATTCCTATTCTAAAAGAGTTAAGTAACGATACAACTGTGCCAAAGTATGCAACAAATCTTGTTTACTTGACTTTATCTGACAATTCTAACAACATCGAAGATAGAATTATTCATTCCATACTTTATAGGCAACCCAAAAGAGCAGATCTATATTGGTTTGTTCATTTGGAAGTGGTAGACGAACCTTTTAAAATGTCGTATAAAGTAAATATAATAGAGCCTGATGAAGTTATTTTTATTACATTTAAATTGGGTTTCAGAGTAGCTCCAAAAATAAATTCTTTGTTTAGAACTGTTGTAGAAGAGTTAGTAAAAAATAAAGAGGTGAATATTCAAAGTCGTTACACCTCTCTTGATAAACATAATATAGCAGGTGATTTTAGGTTTGTAATAATGGAATTATTTTTATCATTTGATAATGAATTATCGTTTACGGATGACTTTATTTTAAAATCATATTTCTTATTAAAGAAAATTAGTTTGCCGGATGAAAAAGAATATGGGTTAGATTATAGTAATTTGACTATTGAAAAATCTCCCTTGATATTAGGGCCACGAAAATATTCAGATCTTAAAAGAGAATGATTATCTTTAGCATAGTTTTCAGATTAGCATATTTTTATTTCACTATTTTTTTATTAGTGTTTAATATCACTACAAAATTATATTTTAAGTAATTATTTTTTGTTTAGCAATTTTTTAGAAACTCTTAAACAAATGAACTCTTTACCTAAGATCACATAACTAAAAGTAAAAAGGAAATACTACTGTGTTGTATTAAGAAATTAGAGGTCGAATTAATATAACCCTATCATAATGGAAAGTAAGCCTTCCATTATGATAGGGTTATATAATTTAAATTTTTAAAACATTTTCTCAAGTAGCTGTACAATCAATTTATTGTCAATTATATATGTTATCGTAGGACTTTCTGAAATTCCTCTGGCATCCCTTTTGGCAAGAGATGAGCAAATAAAAATTATATTCAAATGGAACTACTAATTACATTTATTTTAATCTCAACGGGTTTAGCCTGTTTTGTACTTTTCTTTAAATCAATAAATTTCTTTGAAAAAATTTAATCCGATGGCAATCTTATTCATACTATCCATAGCGGTTTTTTTATACATGGGATATGTACTCATAAAACCCGAAAAATTTTAAACGAAACAATCTAACCTCTTAAAAAGATGAATACAGAGATATTGGGAATTATTCTAACATTTGCCGCTACATTAGCATTGGCTATCCCATTGGGGAAATATATTGCAAAAGTATATTCAGGTGAAAAAACTTTGCTGGATGGAATTTTTCATCCGTTGGAAAAATTATTTTTCCGCACTAGTAAGATTGATGCATCCAAAGAAATGAATTGGAAAGAACATCTTACAGCTTTGCTTACTATTAATTTAGTATGGTATTTATTTGCCTTATTTATACTTATGAATCAAGGCTGGTTGCCTTGGAATCCAGACGGTAATCCTTCCATGACACCTGATCTTGCTTTCAATACAGCCATTAGTTTTCTTGTTAATTGTAATTTGCAACACTATTCTGGAGAATCAGGTGCATCTTACCTTTCTCAGATTTTTTGTTTTGTATTCCTTCACTTTGTGTCTGCAGCCACTGGAATGGCCGCCATGGCAGCTGTATTCAACGCTATGAAAGAAAGAACATCAGACAAACTAGGAAATTTTTATGATTATTTCTTAAAATCTTGCACTAGAATATTGTTGCCTATTTCTATTGTGGTCGCTCTTGTATTAGTGTTCAATGGTACTCCTATGAATTTGGAAGGTAAAGAAACGATGATTTCCTTGCAAGGCGATACCGTTCAAGTATCTAGAGGTCCTGCCGCAGCTATGATTGCTATTAAACATGTTGGAACAAACGGCGGTGGTTATTTTGGTGTTAACTCTGCGCATCCACTAGAGAATCCAAACTATTTCACCAACTTTATTTTAATAATTTCGCAGGTGATTATTCCAATTGCGATGGTGTTTGCATTAGGATTTTATTTACGAAGAAAAAAATTATCGCTTATGATCTTCGGGGTTATGACGATTGGATTTCTTTTGTTGGTAATACCTACTGTTTATTATGAAATGCAGGGAAATCCTGCCATCGCTGCGATGGGAGTAAATATGAGCGATGGTGCTATGGAAGGAAAAGAGGTCCGATTTGGATCTGCGGCTTCTGCCTATTGGAGCATAGTTACTACAATTATTTCTACCGGTTCAGTCAATGCCATGCACGATAGTTTTATGCCATTATCGGGGATGAACCAAATGATTGGTATGATGATCAATGCTTTCTATGGTGGCTGCGGTGTTGGAATTCTAAACTTCTATATTTATATCATTATTGCAGTATTTATTTCAGGATTGATGGTAGGTCGTACACCTGAATTTTTAGGTAAAAAAATAGAAGCAAGAGAAATGAAAATAGCAATGATCGTGGCATTGTTGCACCCCTTCCTGATACTTGCAGGTACTGCTTTGGCTAGTTATTGTAGCACACTGACTTTAGGTACGCTCAATAATCCTGGCTTCCAAGGTTTCTCAGAAATGTTGTACGAATACACATCCGCCTCTGCAAACAATGGTTCTGGCTTTGAAGGTCTTGGTGATAACAATCCATTTTGGAATATTACTACGGGTATAATATTAATATTGAGTAGATACCTTCCTATTATAGGTCCTTTAGCCATTGCAGGGCTTCTCGCAAACAAGAAATATATACCTGAAAGTGCTGGCACACTAAAAACAGATACTATTACTTTTGGTATGGTGGTCTTTGCAGTCATATTTATTATAGCAGCACTAGCTTTCTTCCCAGCATTGACACTGGGACCATTGGCAGAATACTTTAGTCTTTACTAGTCGATCATTATTAAAATATACATATAGAGATGAAAGCACAATCAACTTCTTTGTTTCAAAAAGAAATGGTAATCGAAGCCCTAAGGGAGTCGTTTATAAAATTGAATCCTAAAACTATGATTAAAAATCCAGTCATGTTTACAGTGGAAATAGCTACCCTAATTATGTTAGTGGTTACTGTTTATTCCCTTATTACTGGAGATGTTACGCAGGGTTCATTCGGATATAATTTTACAGTATTTCTTATTTTATTCGTTACCTTATTATTTGCCAATTTTGCAGAAGCAATTGCAGAAGCCCGTGGAAAGGCGCAAGCCGATAGTTTAAGAAAAACGAGAGAAGATACTCCTGCAAAAAAAATAATGTCACCAGGAGAGAAAGTACAATTAGTAAGTTCTTCTCAACTAGTAAAAGGAGATATTTTCATCTGTGAAGCGGGTGATATAATACCTACAGATGGAGAAATCATAGAAGGTATCGCTACTATTGATGAATCTGCAATTACAGGTGAAAGTGCACCCGTAATAAGAGAATCAGGGGGAGACAAATCAAGTGTAACTGGAGGTACGAAAGTGCTTTCTGATAAAATAAAAGTGCTGGTCACCACTCAGCCAGGGGAGAGTTTTCTAGATAAAATGATTGCTCTTGTTGAAGGTGCCAGCCGCCAAAAAACGCCAAATGAAATAGCCCTTACTATTTTACTTGCAGGATTTACGCTAGTCTTTATAATCGTTTGCGTAACGTTGAAACCCTTTGCAGACTATGCCAATACCCCCATTACAATTGCGGCATTTATTTCGTTGTTTGTATGTCTTATTCCTACTACAATTGGAGGATTGCTTTCCGCAATAGGCATTGCTGGAATGGACAGAGCATTGCGTGCTAATGTAATTACCAAATCAGGAAAAGCCGTTGAAACTGCTGGAGATATTGATGTGTTGCTTTTAGATAAAACGGGAACTATTACGATTGGTAATAGAAAAGCTACCAATTTCTATCCAGCCCCAGGAGTTAATGATAAAGATTTTACTAAACTATGTATCCTTGCATCAAGGGCAGATGAGACGCCTGAAGGTAAGTCTATTTTAGAATTGGCCTATGCGAAGGGAATAAATATACTTACTCCTCATGAGGAAGGGTTACAACCTATCTTTATAAAATTCAGTGCTGAAACGCGAAGTAGTGGAGTAGATTTACCTGATGGGAAAAGAATAAGAAAAGGAGCTTACGATGCAATTAAAAATATAACAGAAAAAGCTGGAAATATATTTCCAAATGAAATTGCTGAGAAAGTAAAATTCATCGCCAACAATGGTGGTACACCACTAGTAGTATCTGAAGATGAAAAAGTAGTAGGTGTTATTGAATTGCAAGACATCATAAAACCTGGAATTCAAGAACGGTTTGAGCGCCTTAGGAAAATGGGCATTAAAACAGTGATGGTAACAGGTGACAATCCTCTAACGGCAAGATACATTGCAGAAAAAGCAGGTGTAGATGATTTTATTGCTGAAGCCAAACCAGAAGATAAAATGAGTTACATCCGAAAAGAACAATCTTTAGGAAAGTTAGTAGCGATGATGGGTGATGGAACAAACGATGCGCCAGCACTTGCACAAGCTGATGTGGGTGTTGCAATGAACAGCGGTACCGCTGCTGCCAAAGAAGCTGGTAATATGGTGGACCTTGACAACGATCCTACAAAACTTATTGAAATAGTAGAAATAGGCAAACAATTGCTAATGACCAGAGGAACGCTGACGACATTCTCGATAGCTAACGACGTAGCAAAATATTTTGCGATTGTTCCAGCTTTATTCATTACCTCTATTCCTGCACTTCAAAGTTTGAATATAATGAAACTGCACTCACCCGAAAGTGCTATACTTTCGGCTATCATATTTAATGCAATCATTATTCCAATACTGATCCCACTTGCGTTAAAAGGTGTTGAATACAAACCTATAGGAGCAAGTGCATTGCTTAGAAGGAATCTTTTTATTTACGGACTTGGTGGTGTTATCGTTCCATTTATAGGTATCAAATTAATTGATTTGGTTGTAGGCTTGTTTGTATAAAAAAAGTAACTTTCTTTTACGAATCCAATTGAAAATTTTAAATATAATAATATGAAAAATCACTTATTCCCCGCCATAAAATTAACACTCTTGAGCATGGTATTGCTCACGTTAGTATACCCCGCTTTTATTTGGGCAATAGGACTCTTTAGCATCAATGGAGGTAAAGGAGACCTGGAAAATATAGGACAGAAATTTACGGAAGATAGGTATTTCTGGTCAAGACCATCTGCAGTAGATTATAATGCAGCAGGTTCTGCTGGTAGTAATAAAGGTCCTTCTAATCCTGATTATTTAGCACTTGTGCAATCTAGAAAAGACAGTTTTCTTATTCATAATCCTACAGTTAAAAGTAATGAAATACCTGTAGACATTATCACTGCCTCTGGAAGTGGCTTGGATCCTAATATATCTCCTCAAGCGGCAAGAATTCAAATTGCACGTATTGCACAAATAAGAAAATTGAATGAGGAAAAATTACAAACACTGGTAAAAGAATACACAGAATTTCCTACGTTTGGTTTTTTTGGTATTGAAAAAATAAATGTATTAAAATTAAATACAGCACTTGATAAATTAAGCAAGTAGAAGTAGTAGGATTATGTCAGAAAAAGAATCTTTACCAGAGTATTTTCTTGAACTGATAAAAAAATCAAGAAGAGGAAAACTGAAAATATATATTGGCATGAGTGCGGGTGTAGGTAAAACCTACCGAATGCTTCAGGAGTCTCATGCATTGTTAAAAAATGGAATAAATATTCTGGTTGGTTATATTGAAACGCACAATCGCCCAGAAACACATGCCCTGGTTGAAGGATTACCTTTTGTACCTAGAAGAAAAATATTCTATAAGGGAAAAGAGTTAGAAGAAATGGATGTACAGTCCATTATTATGAGACATCCCGAAGTAGTGATCGTTGATGAACTGGCACATACAAATGTGCCAGGTTCTAAAAATGAAAAAAGATGGCAGGATGTATTGGAAATATTAGATGCAGGCATTAACGTAATTAGTGCGGTTAATATTCAACATATAGAAAGTCTAAATAAGTCCGTAGAGAAAATAGCTAACATTGAGGTTACAGAACGTGTTCCTGATCATGTATTGAGAAGTGCTGATGAAGTAGTAAATATTGATCTTACCGCAGACGAATTGGTAGCTCGGTTGAAAGATGGTAAAATATACGATAAGAGTAAAATAGAAACTGCTCTCAAAAATTTCTTCATTACTGAAAATTTACTTCAACTTAGGGAGTTAGCCTTAAGAGAGGTAGCGCATCAAGTGGAAAGAAAAATTGAAACTGAAGTTTTTAAAAAAGAAAATTTTATTCCAGATAAAATTCTAGCTTGTATAAGTACCAATGATAAAGGTGCGAAAAATATTATCAGAAAAACATCTCGACTTGCCACATTTTATGGCTTTCAATGGATGGTTTTATATGTGCAAACGCCAAGAGAAGAAAGCGACAAAATAAATTTAGCAGCACAAAGACATTTGATTAATAACTTCAAAATGGCTACAGAGCTAGGTGCCGAAGTGATTAAGAAAAAAGGAATAGACATTGCAAAAATAATTACCGAAACAGCTCTCGAACAGGAATGTAAACTCATAATAATAGGGAAACCTCATTATAGTTTTTGGAATTTCTTGTTAAATAGAAATTTGATTGATAAAATATTAAAATATTCTAACGAAATTGATATCGTACTAGTTAGCTAAATTATGAGAATAAAAACAAAATTGTCGTTAGGGCTTGGTTTTCTCTTTTCTGTATTATTACTGCTTGCCGTATTGGGTATATTTTATATTCATAGATTATCCAACGATTCGAAGAGTATTACAAAAGATAATTATGAGAGTTTAGTGTATTCTAAAAATATGATGAGTGCACTCGATGAGTTGGATATTGATCAAAAATCTTCTCTATTAAAATTCGAAACTAATTTAAAAGCGCAGGAAAATAATATTACCGAAGAGGGCGAGGAAGAAATAACAATCGAACTTAGAAATGAATTTAAAAATTTAAAATTAGATTCATTAACGAATTCAGAAAAAAATCTTGTCCGTCAGAAATTATATGCTATTACAGAAATAAATTTACAGTCAATAGTAAGAAAAAATAAAGAAGCCAGTGAGTCGGCTAGTGATGCTGTTTTGTATATGAGTCTGATAGCTGCCGTTACTATTTTGATTACATTTTCTTTTATTGTTAACTTTCCAGGATATATTGCTAATCCAATAAAAGAGCTTACCGATAGTATAAAAGAGATCTCTAGGAAAAATTATTCTCAACGGTTGCATTTTAAATCGAACGATGAGTTTGGTGAGCTTGCTATAGCGTTTAATAAAATGGCAAAAAAATTAGACGAATATGATAATAGCAATCTAGCACAGATTATTTTTCAAAAAAAACGTATTGAAACAATTATTAATACAATGCACGATCCAATAATTGGGTTGGATGAAAATAATTTTGTTCTATTTGTAAATCAAGAAGCGATTGGAATTTTGGGAATATCTGAAGTAGATATGTTAGGTAAATACGCACCTGATGTAGCTTTGCACAATGATTTGTTAAGAGTTTTACTCAATGAAACAGATGTTTCAAAACCGCTTAAAATATTTTCAGAAAATAAAGAATCCTATTTTACCAAAGAAATTCTTCAGATTATTTCAGATAGTAATATTATAGGAAAGGTGATTGTTTTAAAAAATGTCACAAAATTTAAAGAACTGGATGCTGCTAAAACAAATTTTATAGCTACGATCTCTCACGAATTAAAAACACCCATTGCATCTATCAAGATGGGTTTGAAATTATTGAAAGATGATAGGGTAGGGGTTGTGAACGAAGAACAGAAAAAATTAATAGAGAATATAAGTGAAGATACCAGTAGGTTATTGAAAATCACAGGAGAGTTGTTGGATTTGAGTCAGGTGGAAAGTGGTACAATTCAACTTCATTACAATCCTACAGCACCTCAAGAAGTAGTCGACTATGCCATTCAGTCTATGAAGTTTCAAGCAGAACAAAAAGGGGTAAACATAGATATTAAAATACAAGAAGAGTTACCCTATTTGAATATAGATATAGAAAAGACAGCATGGGTAATGGTGAATCTTATTTCCAATGCCATTCGTTATTCGGCTGAGAATAGTAAAATTGAGATTGATATAAAAAAGGATAAAGAGCATATTATTTTTTCTGTCAAAGATTTTGGAAAAGGAATTGATCCAAAATATATAGATAAGATATTTGATAAATTTTTCAGAATTCCAAATGGGGTACCTTCTTCAGGTACAGGTCTTGGTTTGGCTATTTCGAAAGACTTTATAGAGTCGCAGCAAGGAATTATATGGGTCGAGAGCGAATTTGGAAAAGGGAGTGAGTTTAAGTTTAGTTTGCCGATTTAGGTAGAGATGTGCATCAATCGGAAAAGTTGGGGGAGAAAAATCAGTTTATGTTTGAATATACTTCTGGACATCAAGAGTAGTGAAAAGTTTCCCTAAGATTTCAAAATTGTTTCGGCAATAATCATGAGTTTTTTACAAAAAAAGAGTCACTAATTACTTAGTGACTCTTTTGGTATCAGTCGGGGTGGCAGGATTCGAACCTACGACCTCCTGCTCCCAAAGCAGGCGCGATACCGGGCTACGCTACACCCCGATTCTCTTTTTTTAGGGACTGCAAAGGTAGAAAAAAAATTTAATTTACCAAATTTATTTTTGTAGAGAGAGAGGGATTCGAACCCTCGGTACCAGTTACCCAGTACGACAGTTTAGCAAACTGTTCCTTTAGGCCGCTCAGGCATCTCTCTATTTCTTTTTCTTTTGAAAAAGTATGCAAATATAGCACTTCTTACTTTATATGCCAATCTCTTTATATAAATATTTAATATTTATATAAAATTGATCTTTCTCCGTAAATTGCCTTATAAATGAATTGGCTTAGAGAAATATCACAGTCTGAATACCTTTATATCATAGCTTTTATAGTATTTTACTTAGGTTATGCTACAAGAATATATTTTATTTCTAAAAAAATAAAGATAAGTCTACCACGGTTACTACTAAAATTTATCCTTAGGTCACTTTATTTCACCCTTTTCATAATTGCCCTTTTAGGCCCTTCGTTTGGGGATATTAAAAAAGAAATAAAGGCAATTGGGAAAGACATTTATATAGCGATTGATTTATCTAAATCAATGGATGCTAACGATGTAAGTCCATCGCGTCTGGAAAAAGTTAAATTTGAGTTCTCTAAAGTGCTTAAAAAATTTAATTCGGATCGGATCGGATTACTAATTTTTTCAGAAGAAGCGTATATACAATGTCCGCTTACCTATGATCAAAGTGCGTTGAAATTATTTTTGGAAACAATTTCAACAAAAAGCTTTTCCTCCGGCAGTACCGATTTGAATGCACCACTTGCTTTAGCGTATAGTAAATTTACTTCTGAAAGCACTTTAAACGAACAAGCTAAGGTTTTGATATTAGTTACCGATGGTGAAGATTTTAGTGGAGGATATTCTATTGATTGGCTTAAGAAAATAAAGAAAGCAGGTATTAATTTTTTTGTAGTAGGAATTGGAACGGAAAAAGGTGGACGTATACTAACGGAAAATGGTTTCAAAACCGATAAATTTGGTGAAGACATCATTACTAAACTTAATGTTCAAGGATTAAAAAGCTTGTGTGAAATCACAGGTGGAAAATATTATGAAATAACTTCTGAATCCAACGATATGGAAATTATGGTAAATAAGATTGTAAAAGTGGAAGGAACGTTTAAAGGGAGTCGTAAAATAGAGAGTGCGGCTAATAAATATTTTTATTTTTTGTTTATAGCTTTAGTGCTAGTAATTATAGATGTTTTAATTAGTGTTAAGACAATAAAGATATGAAATATATTTTCTTTATAAATATCTTTTTTTTATTCTGGGGAAAATTCAACCGCATTGCAGAAATGAATGAACTCAAGGAACAGGCTGCTATTGATTATGAGAAAAAGCACTATTCGAAATGTATATTAACGTATAAAAAATTACTTTCTGAATTTACCGAAAATGATGAAACGGTCAATTTAAACATTGCCCATTGTTACTATCATTTAAAAAAATATAACAATGCAATCGATAACTATAAATTACTTTTAAATTCTAAAAATCCAGTGCTTAAGTCAACGGCCTATTTGCAGTTAGGCGTTATTTATAGTAGTAATAATAAAAAAGATCTGGGACTTAGCTATTTTAAAGAAGCTTTGAAATCAATGCCTAGCAATGAAGAAGCACGTTATAACTTTGAATTACTTCGAAAAGATCATGATAGGCAACAGAAGGAAAACTCGCCTGACAAGAAAAAAGAGAATCAAGACGGCAAAAATAAAACTACCTATGGTAATTCTGAAGAGTCAAAAAAATCTACTAATGGAGCCGATAAGAAAGACGCTTCAATAGCTGAAAATAATGATGAGGAGAGTAGTGAAGAAGGTGATAACGAGAATACGGGTGGAGAAGAAGAGGAGGAATTTCAATTTCAAAATAATGGGAATAAAGAAACTGATGCACTTACCTCTAAGCGTTTAGAAGAAATGAGTATTAATGAGCGTCAAGCACGTATGATTCTTAAAACTATGAAAAATACGGAAATACAATATCTTCAACAACAGAAAAAAATACTTTCTACCAAACCAGTGCTGGGTAGACCAGACTGGTAGGCTAGAAAGTATTATAATTCATTTTTTATTTTTTCAAGTCGTTGATACGCTTCTTTCATTTTTTCTACAGGAACGCAAAGTGAAAGACGTAGAAATTTTTTTCCATTTGAACCAAATATTTCACCAGGTGTAAAGAACACAGAAGCTTTATATAAGATATTGTCAATATATGCTGTGATATCAGGTATTGCGTTGGTATCTTTTGGTTTTGCCCATACAAATAATCCTACCTGCTCTTTACTGTATTCAAAACCCAATAGGTCAAGAATTTTATAAACCCATTCACGTCTTTCGTTATAGATAGTATTTCGTTTTGAATGCCAGTCTTCAGAATTGCTTAATGCTTTGATAGCAGCTTGCTGCAAGCCTTGGAACATACCAGAGTCAATATTACTTTTCACTGTCATAGCAGCATTTAAATATTCTGATTTTCCCATCATCATGCCTATTCTCCAGCCAGCCATATTATGAGATTTACTCATAGAGTTTAGCTCTACTGCAATATCCATAGCTCCTGGGATAGATAATATACTCATCGGTTCGTTATGAGGCAATACAAGACTATATGGATTGTCGTGACAAAGAAGGATATTTTTTTCTTTGGCAAAAGCAATTAATTTTTCAAAAACTTCTCTTTTAGGAGCCGTTCCAGTAGGCATATGAGGGTAATTGACCCACATTATTTTCACTTTCGAAAGATCTTCTTTTCTCAGAGCATCTAAATCAGGATACCAATTGTTTTCATCCTTCAAATCATAATAGCGGATATTGGCACCAATCATTTTTGTAAGGGAAGAATAAGTTGGATAGCCTGGATTGGGTACCAAAGCTTCGTCTCCAGGATTGAGGAAGGCTAAGGAAAGATGTAGAATTCCTTCTTTAGAACCCATTAGAGGCAATACCTCTGAAGTAGGATTTAAGTCTACGTTGTAGGTTCTTTTATAGAATCCTGCGATAGCTTCTCTTAATTCTGGAATTCCACGATAGGGTTGGTAACCATGAATAGTATCTTTGGCAGCAGTTTCAGTTAATGCAGTAAGTGTTTCCTGAGACGGCGCCAAATCTGGGCTGCCGATGCCAAAACTAATTACATTTTTTCCTTCTTTATTTAACTTTGCTATTTCTTCCAGTTTTTTAACAAAGTAATATTCCGATACATTGTTAAGTCGGTTAGCTACGGGAATAATCATATATCATTTCTCCTTTTTTGTATTCTCCTAAAATTTTTAAATCGTCCACAATAGAATTGATGGCAATGCATTTTTTGAAATCTTCATAATTACTCCACTCACAGTCTACGTGAAAGGTATATTGGTTTGGTTTCCCAATAATAGGCAACGATTGAATTTTTGTCATATTCACGTTGTTTTCAACAATTATTCTCAATACTTCTGCCAGCGCTCCTACTCTGTCGGGTAAGTGAAAGCTGAGAGAGGCTTTTGTTGGATTCTCAACTTTTAATTTTTTGTCTGTAGTAAGAATAATAAAGCGAGTGAAATTTTGCTTATTAGTTTCTATACTTTCTCCTATTATTTCAAGATTATATAATTCAGCGGCGTAGCGACTGGCTATAGCACCTACTTCTTTCTGCTCATATAGTCGTATGTCTTTTGCACTGTCTGCTGTATCATGATATTCTTCCATTTGCATGTGAGGATAGTTTGATAGGAAATCTTCACACTGCATAAGCGCCATATAATGTGAACGTGCTTTTTTTAGATCCTGAATTTTTGTTCCGGGCAAAGCCATTAGGTTTTGCTCAATTCTAAGTTGAATTTCACCAATAATATGGAAATCGTATTTCTGAATTAGTGCATAGTTGGGAAGGATACTGCCAGCAATAGAGTTTTCGATAGCCATTACAGCAAAATCTACTTCTTTC
This sequence comes from Cytophagales bacterium, assembly GCA_031416415.1. GTDB lineage: Bacteria > Bacteroidota > Bacteroidia > Cytophagales > Cytophagaceae > JANYCO01. The sequence goes on from JANOTP010000028.1 coordinate 18,921, forward strand.
GTTTGTAGTTTATCACAAAGAATTTTAAATGTAGAGCAGTACACCGTTTCGGTATTCTTGCCGAAATATTTTTGTGCAGCAATGTCGTGAAACGAAGCTGCTCCTCCTTGTATGGCTATTTTCATAGTTTAGAATTTGCCTGTAATAAAAAAGTCCCTACATAGGGACTTTTTGTAAAACCGTTTTAATACAGTAAGCCCTTATGCCTGATAGCGAAAGAAAAAGCTAAAGTAATATTGAAATGATTTTAACATAGAGACAAATATAGAGTAAAGATTAGTAAAAAAAGAAATTTTGCAGAGTTAAATTAATCTTCCTGCTTGTTAAATATTTTACTGATCATGAAATCCATTAAAGCTACCGTTCCAAATACAAAAATTATAAAAGCCAGTAGAAAAAATATATAAGTGAAATACGAGCTTTCTCCGGAGTTATTTAGAAGGTTTCTTAGGATTTCCATATAAAATAAAGTTAAGTAAATCGTTAAATAATACTATTTAAAGTACAGCTATATATACAAACTTAGCGTCTAAAAGTAACCTTTAAAATTAAAAAACTTGCTGTATTTCTTTTTTTATAAATTTAAGAGCCTTTGAAACAGGATCTTCTGAGTTTTGAACTAAATTTTCAAAAATCATTTTTGCGAGTTCTATTCCTTTTGCGTCTGGAGCTATGTTTTCAGAAGACTTATTTATGATTACAATCACTTCTTCCATAGAGTTTTTTACAAGTCCCCAAGCTTGGTCACTCATATAAACTTGTTGAGAGAGATTATGGTTGTATTCTTCTCTAACTTCCATAAGTAGACGTTGATGTAATTGAGCGACGTTATAGGCAGGATCATTTACGCGTACAATAAGGTTATGCGGAGATATTCTTTCCAGAAAAAGAGCCATTCGCTCGTATGCTTGAAGTCTGATTGGAAGTACTAATTCGTTGTTTTTGATTCTAATGTCTACTAATCTCTTTTCAAAGTCTTTGTTTAAAAAAGATTTCATAGTAAGAAACATACCATATAAAACCGCGGCAGCAGGTAATAAAATTTTGACTAAGTCCCCAATAATTTCCATGATAATTTATGCGTATTTAAAAACGATTTCAATATTAGCATAAAGGGATGAATGCACAAAGAATTTGTTAATAAATTACATCTCCTAATAATTTACCATTTTTATAGACTTTCCAGTTTCCTTTTTGTATATCGTTTATGAAGTTACCTTCTTGCCACTTATCTCCTTTAGTATCATAGATTGTAGCTTTACCATTTTTTTTGCCATTTAAATAGATGGCATCCATTTCTAGTATTCCTTTGCGGGAATAGAAATGCCAATTACCATTAGGTTCGCCTAATAAATAAGTTCCTTTAGTTTCAATTTTTCCATTATTATGGTACGTATACCAAATACCATCATAAAGTCCAAATTTGAATACACCACATCGTTTTACTTTTCCATTTGGATGATACGTAATAGAAGAATCTTCTTCAGTACCATACGCCCAATTTTCCCTGGAGGAGATAGCCCCTTTTGTATCGTAATTTCTAGTAAGACCATGTAGTAAACCTTCTTTATAATTTTCTTCAGACATCTTGATTCCTGAAGGGTAATAATAAATCCATTTTCCGTCTTTTTTATTATTTATATAATTACCTTTTGATTTTATTTTTCCGTTGGAATAGGTTTCTTCTTTAATTTGAGCAAATGTATTTTGACTACTAATAATTGAAATAACTATTAATAATAAAAAAACAGAGAATTTTTTATAGCAAAAAAAATAGTTTTTCATATAGGTGACTTTTAATAATAGACATAAATTCATAGTTAAATACGGAGAGGTACCACACCATTAAACGGCATTTCATGTTTATTATTCTTCTACTTCATTAAAATTTTCTATTCTCGATAATTGTCCTTGTTCGTAAAATTTCCAAACTCCAGATATTTCATCGTCTTTGTAATAGCCTTCTGCTTCAAGCTTACCTGTATCTAGATGAAATTTCCATAGTCCTTGTCGCTGTCCTTCTACCATATTTCCAGTGCCAGAAATTGATCCAGTAGTATGGTAGTATTTCCAAGTTCCTTCTGGATAACCATTTTTAATAGGACCCTCTGCTGCCACTTTTCCTGTATCATAAAAAGTTCTCACAATACCATTTCCATTTTTCACTCCAGATTTGGCAATTACTTTTCCTAGTTTATTATAAATATCAGAGACACTAATTAGTTTCCCTTTTTCATAAACTTCCTCTTGCATTAACATTCCATTTTCCCAATAATTTTTCCACTTACCTTCTTCTTTTCCCATGGTATATAAACCTTCGGAAGCTAGTTGGCCATTAGTGTGGTATTCTTTCCATAAGCCATCTTCTTCACCATAAGTATACTTTCCTTCCATTTGTAATTTGCTATTTTCATGATAAATCTTCCATAGATTATCTTCTAATCCATTTACAAAAATACCTTCCATTGAAAGTTTTCCATTTTCAAAATAGGATTTCCATTCTCCTTCTTTTAGACCTTTTATATAGGCTCCTTCAGTAGAAAGGTTTCCATTGTCATAATATTCTACCCAGATCCCTTGTTGTTTATCATTTTCATAAAAACCTGTAGCCGCAAGAGAATCATTGTCATAAAATTCATTCCACAGTCCTTCTTTTTTACCATTTAAGTAAAATCCTTCGCTTAATACGGAACCATTTGGATGATACTCCATCCAAATACTATCTTGTTTACCGTTAGAATAATATCCTAAAAGGGAAACTGCTCCACCCTCTTCAAAAAATTCAGCGTATTCTCCCTCTTCCTTACCTTCAACATAATTTGTTACCGAAGCTATTCCTCCAGTGTTGTGATACTCTTTTAATAACCCATCTTGCAGTCCGTTCTTAAAAGTCATCTCAGATTTTAAAACGTTATTGGTAATGTAATAAGCTTTAGCATTACCGTTTTGAATACTGTCTTTGTAATTTATTTCAGCCATTAATTTCCCATCGGGATAATAAAAAAATCTAATCCCATTACCATTGGCAAGTGTTCCTTGATTAAGTGGGTTTCCTTTCTGATCGAAATAAGAGATAGCGGTAATAATTTTATTATTTGCCCATAGCTCAATGCTTTTTAGTTGGCCTGTGTCGTAGTAATAACGAGTTTCTCCATTCAACTTACCGTCCATATATATACTTGAGGAAAGTAGTTTTCCATTTTCATAATTACTTTCCCAAGTACCAGTAGGCTCTCCAGATTTGAAATATTTCTTTTCGGAAATGGTACCGTCTTCAAAATATTCTAGCCATTCCCCTTCTTCTTTTCCTGAAATGAAAGCACCAGAAGTAGTTAATTTTCCGTTTATAAACCATTTTTTTAACGGCCCTTCTTCGAGGTCATTATTGTATTGAACTTCATAATAGGGTTTTCCATTTTCAAAATATTCTTTCCAAAGACCATTTCTTTTCCCTTCCACTAAAATTCCATCAATTTTTAGTTGTCCTGAAGGATAGTATTCTTTCCACGGACCTGTTTTTAAATCTTCTTTGTAGGTTCCGTCAATAGAGAGTTGTCCCGTATTGAAATATTCTTTCCAAGGGCCATTTGCTTTGCCATTTTGATAAAGAGCGATTACTTTTTTATTTCCATTTGAATAATATTCTAGCCATTCTCCTTCTTCGTTTCCATTTTTATAAGATGTTTGTAGAGCTGTTTTGCCATTTGGATATATGAATTTAAAAGAACCCTCTTCTTTTCCGTTTTTAAAATTGGCTTCCGCTTCTATAATTCCACTGGGGTCATAATATTTCCATAGACCTTCTCTTTTGCCTTCTACAAGATTTCCTTCTGCTTTTATACGAATACTGTCATAATATTCTTTTGTGTATTGCCCAACACAAATGTTTGAATAAATGAGTAAAAGGAGCAAAAAACAAGTATTGATTTTTTTCATAAATGCTTAGTCTAATAAAACTCTAAGATAGATAAACCTTTAATAGCACTCAAGGGATATAAAATAAGAATTAATGGATTTTTTAATACATACTGTTGTTAACTAACCTGATTGAAATAGCAGGTTTACAAACTGCTTAAAGGGGCTAAATTACATTTTTATACTATATAACATTCTTTTTTAGGCATTATAATATATTTTTTGGTTACCTATTATTTTAGAAAGGTATTAAAAATGTGATATTTCTTACATAAACAGGTATGGTTTTTGTTTAAATCCAAATTCTTCTACCAAAAATAAAATTAGTGAATAATTATTTATCTTAATTTACTAACTTTGTAGTCATCTAATTAGGTGATTTATAGACCCCTTATTTTTTAATTAAATAGAATAATAGTTTTAAAAAAATAAATTATGAAAAAAATTTACGTATTGTTAATTATCTTTTTGACCAGTTTTTATAGTTATGCTACTCTTCTGATTACTACCCCTGCCAACGATAAAGGACTATGTGTAGGAGCAAGTTTTACAGGATTAGGGAGTAATATTGTATTAACGGAAGGTGCTAATAATGATATCCAAAATGGTCGAACCTATGATATTAGAGTTCCAAATAATTTTGAAATAGAAAATGGAACGGGTATAGCAAATGCTGCTGGGGGAATGGATGTAAATAGTGCTATTGCATTATCCTATCCTGATGCAAGAACTATTCGACTTACTTTTTCTACCAATGGAGCAGGTTCTGATGCTAATGGCTCAGACGATAAAACAGATGTTATCACAGTAACTTTTAACGTAAGAGCAATAACTTCACCAGCATTTGGAACGATCAAGTGTAGTGGCGGGTCTGTTCCCAATTCCAATAGTGCTTCTCATGGATTACTTGCCAGTGAAAATGTACCCTTAATATACGGTGTGGCTAATTCGTATTGTAAAAGCGTAACGAATGTTGCTATTACTGCTTCTCCTTCAAATGGTTCTTTCACTGCACTAGGTGGACTAACAGATAATTCAGGTGGTTCTGCAACTTTAAATCCTAGTAGTATGAGTAACGGTGGGAAAACAATAACGTATACTACTACAGGAGGTATTTGTAATACAGCTGTAAGTGTTAATACAACTATAAATCCATTACCTATTTCTGGTATTGACTTTACGTTTGCTCCAGCGGCTTTCAATACTAGTTTTTATTATACTAATCCTCCTTTTGATTTAATGTCTTTGTCAGGTGCTGAGCTAAATCCTTCCACTGGAACATTTTCTGGAACGGGAGTGGTAGGAAATAAATTTTATCCATCTGTAGCTGGGGTTGGTACAAATAAAACAGTTACTTATACTTACACTGATGGTAACGGTTGCGCAAATTCTCAGAATGTAGACTTTACCGTAATATCATCCAATGCAAGCATAAACAATCTTTCTAGTACTTATTGTGCTAATGATAATTCGAATAAAAACATATCGGTTGTGGTACCATCATGGGGAACTTTTACGAATCTAGAACTTTATCACTACACCCATCTTGCACAAGAAGGATTGATTTCTACAGGAGGAAATAATTTTACGTTTAATCCTACAGGACATGGTTCTGGGGGAGTCGGATTTACGGGTACATATAAATTTGTAATACATTATTACTATACGAGTTACCCTGCCAACCTCTACACAGATACTATTCCTATGACTGTTGATGGCGGTTCGTATGCTTATTTTACTATTCCTGCCAATAGTTGTCAAACTGCTGGTGCAATTGCTACCAACCCATATCCAGCGGTTTCTACAGGTGCAACAGGAACAGGTTTTAGTGTTGTTTCTTCTAGAGCTTATCCTGCTTTAACAGCTATAGGTACTCCAGGTGGGTTGTTATCTGGTTCTGGAAACAGTACTTTCAACCCAGGTGTAGTATCAGTAACTTCAATTTATAGATTAAGATATACCTACATAAACAGTAGCGGGTGTTTGTCACGATACGATGACAGTATTATTGTATATATGCCTCCATCACCTCCCACTGCAAATACTTCTTCCTCTAGCTTTGCTGTTTTAAATGCACAATATTGTTTAAATGAATATGCTTTACCCATGGTTGTCAATGCACTACCAAATGAATTTTATAAATGGTACGATGATGCTGCTCATACCTTGCCATTAATTACAAGTTCTTTTCTCTACCCATCAGTTTCAACTGCTACACCATTAGCAAATAAAGATTATTTTGTAACAGCAAATGTAACAGGTATAGCTTCGTGTGAGAGTGGAAATACTAATTTTAAATTACAAGTTTTCGACGTAGCCATTGTAAACGCTGGCTCAGATGCTAGTAGTTGTCAGCAATTATCATCTACTTCATTCAATTTAAATGGTAGCAGATCTAATGCTGCCTCATCTTCTACCTGGACTGCTATTAATGGTGTTGGAATAATTAACAGTCCCACAAATGCTGTGACAACTTATCAAGCAAATACTTCACCAACAGCTCCTACAGATTTAAATAAAAAATTAATATTCAGGATAAAGTCAAATGATCCAATGGGTCCTTGTCCTGCAGATTCCGATGATGTTGAGATAACTCTTAATCCTCTACCACGTCCTCAAATTTTTAATTTGGATACTACACTTTGTAGAAATGAAGCCAATATGGATTTGTCAGGTAATTTTGGAACAGATGTGTCAAATAATTATTTTACTGGCCTTGGCGTGGTATCAACAGGTATTCAATATAGATTCAATCCAAGTATACCAGGAGTTGGGACTCATGAAATAGTTTATCATGCTAAAGATATAAACGGTTGTGTCGATTCTATAAGTAAATATTTTAAAGTATATCCTGTACCGAATGTCGGGTTTACTGTATCGTCAAACTGTGAAGGTGATAATGTTACGTTAACCGATACAAGTACTATCGTTGCTGGTTCTACAATAGTGGCACGGAAATGGAAAATAGGTGGATTAGATAAAGGTACAAACGTCACCTTGATTAATAAGTTTATTCCATATGGAGATTATATAATATCTTTATCTGACACTTCTGTTACAGGAGGAGATTTAGCAAATAAATGTTCTAATAATCAAGATAAGTTGGTCCATATAGCACCCTACCCAGTAGCAAATTTTTCTTGGTTGCGTGCATGTAATGGGGATACAACATTTTATACAAACCTTTCAACCGTTGCCTCTAGTGGTGGGCCAACACCTTCTTATTTCTTTACTAATAGTTGGTCTATGGATACGTTATTAGGTGACCCTGCAGTAGGAAATTATAAGTCTGCAACGGGGGCAAGCTCTACTAATCCACGTTTCCAATATACGGCACCTGGTATATATAAGGCTCGCTTATCAACTGTTACACAACGTAACATATACATTGATGCAGATGCAATACCTGATTTAATAGTTCCATTCCCTGCATGTATGTCAGATACAGTGGTAGAAATTTATAATTTACCTACTATCTCTCCAACTGCATCTACTCCTTACACTACTTCTTTTGCTTTGAGTGATATGGATTGGGCTGCATCTGGCAATTCTAGTAGTTGGCTACATACAACTCCTTTAAATAAAGATTCCATGGTTATTACTCGCCCAGTATGGGTTACGAGTGATGCTAAATATAATGTAGGTGAAAAATCATCATTAAATAGTCCTTGTTTCAATTTTACAGGACTCAATAAGCCAATGATAATGTTGAAATTGTGGAGTGCTACTACTTCGCAAGTATCAGGAGCAATTTTACAGTCTTCTATAGATGGTATAAACTGGAGTATGATTGGTACAACTGGAGATGGACAAAATTGGTATAACAACCAAGGTATTATTGGCCAAAGCGGAATTGCTGGAAACCCACTTGCGCAGGGGTGGGCAGGACAATATCAAGACTGGCAAAATTCAAAAGTAGGACTTACTTCTTTGTCAGGAAATGCAAAAGTTAGATTTAGACTATTTTTCGCCGCATCTACCGATAGCTTAGGTATTACAGAAGGTATTGCCTTAGATAGTGTTTGGATTGGTAATCGTCAGAAGGTTGTATTAATGGAGCATTTTACCAACAACAGTGCTTCTGGTGCTACTACTACTGCCATTGCAGCTGGTAACAATGCTATGAATACTGTTCGTGATACAAGAAAAAACGATGTCGCTAGTATTTATTATCATACGAGCTTCCCTGTTCAAGATCCATTTAATACTGCCTATCCCGCAGGCCCTAGTTCAAGAGTACTCTATTATGGTGCAACATCTGCTCCTAGAACTGTGCTAGATGGTAATTATTACAATGGAAGTGTTTACACAGGTGGTACTCCAGATACAAGGGTTGATGTAAAAGATGTAGATGCAAGATCACTTGAAACGGCTTTATTTAATATAGATATGACCAATACTTTTACTCCCGGAGTAGCTACAGTGTTGACTAATATAAAATATGTTTTAAATAATCCTTTTACCAATCCCATAGTATTACATACTGTAATTACTGAAGATGATTCTTCTGGTGCAGTTAAATATGCTTCTATTGCAAGACAAATGTTGCCAGATGCCGCAGGTGAATACATAAGTAAATTATGGGGAAAAGATAGTTCTTATGCACTCTCTCATACTTGGAACCATACACTTCCTAATAGTTCAGTACTTGGTGTGGTATCTTTTGTGCAGGATGCAAATACAAAAGAGATTTATCAAGCTGCCTACTTAAGAGGGAGCGGTACTTTTGGTTCGTCTGTCATTTTAGGTACAACTTCAGAAATAGAAGAATTTACTGTTAGAATGTTTCCTAACCCCGCTACAGATGAAGTGTTTTTCTTATATGGAAAAGCATTAAGAGAAGCATCAAATTGGGAAGTATACGATAATATAGGTAGAAAAATTGAGGGCGGAATTTGTTCAATTGGGAAACAAGGCTTTTCTATAAATACCTCTAATTATACAGGAGGCATCTATCATATAAAATTAACAGGAGAGAATGGCGCTATAGATTATAAAGAACTTGTTGTAATCCATTAATTAGTTATTTGTTTTAATATAAAGGCTTTCACTAATTTTTAGCGAAAGCCTTTATATTTTTAGATCAATTTTTTTCTTCTAACTAATATTAATGTGTTGTATAATAACATTTTGCATCTTTTTAAAGTTATTAACACCTTTTTCGCACAAACTTTATTTTAATTAATTTTGTAGTAACATTATAATAATCCACAGAACATGATAAATCTGAATTCCAGAGAAAAATTTGAGCTTAGACATTTAGGAAAGTCTGAAGAAGAGATGGCAACTATGCTTAATACCATTGGAGTGGATTCGCTTAACAATCTTATAGAACAGACTGTACCAACAGCTATACGTTTAAAAAAAGGACTCAATCTTCCAGAGGCTAAATCAGAGTTTATATTTCTAAAAGAATTTAAACAGATGATGTCTAAAAACAAGGTTTATAGATCCTACATCGGCCTAGGTTATTATAATACAATTACACCACCTGTAGTGTTAAGAAATATTCTTGAAAATCCAGGATGGTATACTGCTTATACTCCATATCAAGCTGAAATTGCACAAGGGCGTCTGGAGATGTTAATTAATTATCAGACAATGGTAACCGACCTTACAGGTATGGAAATTGCCAATGCATCACTTCTTGATGAAGCAACAGCCGCTGCAGAAGCCATGACAATGCTTTATAGTGCTCGAAAATCTTCAAAGAAAAATGCAAATGTGTATTTGGTATCTGAAAATTGTTTTCCTCAAACGATTGATTTACTAAAAACGCGAGCTATTCCATTGGGAATAGAATTGAAAATAAAAAAAATAGAAGCGTCTGATATTTCAGATAATTCCGTTTATGGAGCAATGATCCAGACACCCAATCGTAATGGCGAATTAGAAGATTTAAGTTTATTTATTAATGCTGCCCATTCCAAAGATATTACAATTTGTGTAGCCACTGATTTATTAAGTTTAACACTTGTAACTCCTCCCGGTGAAATGGGGGCCGATGTAGTAGTTGGTTCTTCTCAACGATTTGGAGTACCAATGGGATTTGGTGGTCCACACGCTGGTTTTTTTGCAACTAAAGATGAATATAAAAGATTGTTACCGGGTAGAGTAATTGGTGTTTCTATAGATGCACAGGGGAGTCCTGCCTACCGCATGGCATTACAAACTAGAGAGCAACATATACGTCGTGAAAAAGCTACATCAAATATATGTACTGCTCAAGTTTTATTATCTGTAATTGCAGCAGCATACGCTGTTTATCATGGTCCAAAAGGTCTCAGAGCAATTGCTGAAAAAGTACATGGCTTGACTGTTTCCTTGGAGTCATCTTTGAAAGCAATGGGCTATCCACAGACGAACTTAACTTATTTTGATACATTGTCAATTGAAGTAGGAGACAAACAAAAATTGATTTTAGAACTTGCAGAACAACTAACTATAAATTTTAGATACGAAGGAAGTCTTTTATTTATTTCTCTAGATGAAACATCTGATATTAGAGATATACGAGATATAGTTGGGGTTTTCGCCAAGGCCACTGGACTAGGCATGGTGCCTGTTGCAGAGGAAGTAACGTCGTCGTTAAAATCGTTGACAAGAAAATCTTCTTATTTGTCACATCCCGTATTTAATTCTAATCATACAGAACATAAGATGTTGCGCTATTTGAAGCAACTTGAAATTAAAGATTTATCTCTTACCCTTTCTATGATTTCTCTTGGTTCATGTACCATGAAATTAAATGCAACAACAGAGATGATTCCTGTAACATGGCCAGAAGTAGGAGGAATGCACCCTTTTGCACCTTCTTTGCAGACAGAAGGATACAAACAACTTTTTACAAATTTAGAAACGTGGTTGAGTGAAATTACTGGTTTTGCAGGAATATCTCTTCAACCAAATTCAGGTGCTCAAGGTGAGTACGCAGGTCTTTTAGTGATTCGCGCTTGGCATCAAAATAGGGGAGAAGGTCATAGAAATATTGCTCTTATACCTTCGTCAGCACATGGAACAAATCCTGCGAGTGCTGTTATGGTTGGGATGCAGGTAGTAGTAGTAAAATGCGATGAGCGTGGCAATATTGATGTAGAAGATCTAAAAGAAAAAGCTCTTGCTCATAAAAATAATCTTTCTTGTTTGATGGTAACTTATCCGTCTACACATGGAGTATTTGAGGAAAGTATAATTGATATCTGTAAAACAATCCATGAATGTGGAGGACAGGTTTATATGGACGGTGCTAATATGAATGCACAAGTAGGACTTACTAGTCCAGCAACTATTGGCGCAGACGTTTGCCATTTAAATTTACATAAAACATTCTGTATTCCCCACGGCGGTGGTGGTCCCGGTGTAGGTCCAATTGGCGTGGCAGCACATTTAGTAGAATTTTTGCCAGGACATTCGGTAGTACATTTCAGAGAAGGAAAAGCTATAGGAGCTGTTTCTGCAGCGCCTTGGGGTAGTGCTAGTATTCTTCCAATCTCGTATGCTTATATCGCTATGATGGGTGGAGATGGACTTACAAATGCTACTAAGTATGCTATATTGAATGCAAATTACATGAAAGCGAAACTCGAAAAATATTTTCCAATTCTTTTTACGGGTACAAATGGCAGATGTGCACATGAGTTTATTGTAGATTGTCGTGCTTTTAAACACACCGTAGGCATTGAAGTGAGTGATATTGCAAAACGATTAATGGATTATAATTTCCATGCTCCTACCGTCTCATTTCCTGTAGCAGGTACTCTTATGATAGAACCTACAGAAAGTGAATCTATAGATGAATTAGATAGATTCTGTGAGGCATTAATTTCTATAAGAAAAGAAATTGAAGAAATAGAAAATGGTACTGCTGATAAAATTAATAACGTATTAAAAAATGCGCCTCATACAGCAAAAGTTATAATGAGTGACGAGTGGAGTAAACCCTATTCAAGAGAAAAAGCAGCTTTCCCATTAGCGTATGTTAAATTATCGAAGTTCTGGCCTACAGTGGGAAGAATAGACGATGGTTATGGCGATAGAAATTTAATTTGTTCTTGTATTCCTGTAGAGGAATATGTTGAAGTTACTGCTTAGCTATACCCTTTATTATAGCTTGTGTATTTTATAGTAATACACAAGCTATAATTATACTAGCTTCTAGAATAATTTTTCGAGATAATGAAATTCGATATGAAAATCTTTTTTTAATGAGTTGATTTTTTCGGAAATTATATTTTTATCAATTTTGTGTTCCGTTTTCGACCCAATTAGCATAATGTTTTTTCTGGTATGTTCATTCGAAATGAATTCAAAAATTTTAGTTTGGTACTGATGTTCCTCCATGATGAGCGCTCGTAAAGTATCGGTTACCATTTCAAATTGTCGTTCTTTAAAAATTCCATACTTAAGTAATGGGCTTTCTTGTTCAATACTTTTAACCTGTTGCCGGATTTGTTTATGACAACAAGGTGCGCATATGATCAGAGAAGCATTGGATGTAATACCTTTATAAATAGCATCGTCTGTAGCCGTATCACAGGCGTGAAGAGCTATCAGAATATCTATTTTGGGATCTTTATATTCTTCAATCGGTTTACATATAAATGAAAGGTGTGTGAAACCTGCCTGTTTTGCTACATTATTGCAATATTCCACAAGATCAGCTCGTAGTTCTATGCCAGTAATGGAGACTTCAAGTTTTAATTTATTTTTAAGATAATCATATAAAGCAAAAGTGAGATAACCTTTGCCTGAACCCATATCAACAATGTTTATTTGCTCAGGGAGTGAAACCGATTTAATAAGCCCGTCTATGATCTCAAGATATTTATTAATTTGACGAAACTTGTCGGCCATTTTAGGTATGAGTGTACCTTGATTGTCGTTGATTCCCAGAAGTGTTAAATAGTAATCCTCCTCTGAAGCACGTTTGGTCTTGGCTCTATCATGATTGAGTGATAGAGGCTCTTTAAAACTAGGGCTTTGTTTTTGTAATGTGCCGAGTCCTTTCTTAGAAAGTTGCAAAAATATATCTTCTTTTATCGTAAAAAGTGTAGCAAATAAAAAGTCAGAGTGTAGTAATGATTCTAATTCTGTGATTCCTTCTTCAAGGGATTTATTTTTGGTTAAGTCGTTTGTTTTGTTTCTATACAGAAAGGAAAGTTGTGGCTTGTTTTTAATTAGTACTGGACGAATGTAAACATTTTGTAGTGTAGCATTGTCTATTCTTGTTTTACTTAATGTTATTTTTACAAACTCTTCTGTAGCGATAGCGTTTCTTGTAAGTTCTAGTAATTCGTTTAATTCTTTCATATCCTTGTTCTGAAATAGAATTACAAATATAGCTTATTCTTGATTTATTTCTAGAATCTGATTGTTATGAGCGATATAGAACTTCCTGAGCTAAAATGATGCGTTCTTTTGTTTGATAACTTAATTAGAATAGTCTAGACACATCTCATATATTTCTGTATTTTTAAAAGAGATAATTAAACTCTTATTACCTACCTAAATTGACAAATGAAAAATTTAAAACTAATTTC
>JANOTP010000029.1:0-1537 GCA_031416415.1 Cytophagales bacterium
TCGACCTTACTTATTCCCCACTAAAACATCTTGGTTATAAAGCAGTAACGGTTAACCTATCGGATATTGCTGCTATGAATGGCACTCCCGAACATATAACAGTTGCTCTAGCGTGTAGTAATCGCTTTTCTGTAGAAGCTATCGAGGAATTATATCAAGGTATTTTATTAGCCTGCGATCATTATAAAGTTGATCTAGTAGGAGGCGATACTACCTCTTCTCGCGCAGGACTTATTCTTACCATAACAGTAACAGGAACTGCAGAAGCGGATAAAGTTGTCTATAGAAGTGGAGCAAAACCAAATGATATTGTCTGTGTAAGTGGAGATCTAGGTGGAGCTTACATGGGCCTTCAAATTCTAGAAAGAGAAAAACAATCCTTTTTATCCAATCCAAACATGCAACCAGAACTTGAAGATAGAGATTATATCGTTCAACGACAGTTAAAACCAGAAGCGAGGGTAGACATGGTTGTTGAACTGGCCAACTTAGGCATATTGCCAACCTCAATGATCGATATTTCAGATGGATTAGCCTCAGAGATACTACATCTTTGCAAAGCATCTGGAACTGGAGCTGATCTATTTGAAGAAAAATTCCCTATCGATCAAATGACCTATGAAACAGCCCGGGAGTTTGACTTAGATCCACTTACGGTAATGTTGAATGGAGGAGAGGATTATGAGCTTCTATTTACTATTAAACAAGCTGATTTCGAAAAAATAAAGAACCACCCAAGCATTACACCTATTGGTTATGTAAAAGAAGCCTCTGCCGGTGTAAATATTGTTACAAAAGCAGGCAATAGTTTTCCGATAAAAGCGCAAGGTTGGAAAAGTTTTTAATTAATTAAATAATCTATACTATTTAGAAATGGGGGAGTTAATGTATAATGTTAACTCCTAAACCTCATTTTTTACTCAATAAGCAACTTTTTCATTGCTATTAAAGCGATTTTTTCTTTCCTAAACACCTATAATTATTCTTTTTTTTATTGAAAAAATAATAATTTTTAGGTTACAACCCATCTTATAGTTGCTATTTACTTAAAATAGTACCCCAAACTTACTGTATATGAAAAACCACTACTTACCCACCAATAAGTACTTATTATTAATTATATTCTTCTTATTCTCAATTACTGCAAAAGCTGCAACTTTTATTGTAGATAATCTTGCCGATACAGATAATGCACTTGGCTATACCTTAAATGATGGTACAAATACGTTAAGAAAATGTATGCGACTGGCAAATGCCAATGCCAACAGTCCAACAATTGATATTATAAACTTTACAAGTGTTCCTGGAATTGGGCCTTATGTACTCGTTTGTGCTACAGCACTTCCAGTCATTACAGACCCTGTTACAATTAATGCTTTTACTGCTCCTGGCTATGTAGCCCCAACTCCTCGTGTCGCTATTATAGGATCAGGAGCACCTGCGGCTCCAAGCCCTATTCCCAATGTCTTTAATCTTACGGCTGGTGCTTCAAATTCAAGTATACAAGGATTTGCACTATACAGAACTAGTTCCGAAG
>JANOTP010000030.1:0-3135 GCA_031416415.1 Cytophagales bacterium
AATAAGCACGTTGGCAGGTCTAACGCCTGGTATTCCACCCAATAATATTCCTCGTCCTTTTTGATGTTTTTCAAGATATTTAGCTCCTTGTTGTACCGACATTCTGCCAGCCACTTCAGACATAGGAATTAGAAGGGGTAATGAGCGATCGGCTTTTTCAACAGTCTCATAGGCTATACAAATAGAGTTGCTTTTTATCATTGCCTCTGTTAAGATACGTGAGGAGGCGAAGTGAAAATAGGTGAATATAATCTGATTTTCCTTTATCATTTTATATTCTGATTCCAGAGGCTCTTTTACTTTTAAAATTAACTCTGCTTTTTCATATACTTCCTTAGCAGAAGATATTATTTTTGCGCCCGTAATTGTATAGTCTTCGTCAGCATAACCAGATCCTATTCCAGCTCCAGTTTCTATTAGTACAACATGATTGTTCTTCACTAGTTCTATAACACCAGCAGGAGTAATAGATACACGATATTCAGACGTTTTTATTTCTTTAGGAACTCCTATTATCATATTGTTTTTTTTTTGGTTTGCTGAAATGGTAGTTTTAGCAAACAGTAAAAGAATTTTCTTGTTAAAATGTTAAAAAAAAACATGTTCAATTGAACATGTTTTTTAAAATAGATTATTTTACTAAAACTTATTTTCCAAAAGGAGCATTCGTTTTCTCTTCCATTAAGGGGCTTTTTTCTTGAAGTGAATTTACTACTTCAGCACTTAAGGTAACTGTAATTCTTGGGTTTGATTTGTCGTTTGTTGTCAAGGTTACAATGTCACTGTTTAAGCCATCTCCTGCAGCAAAATAAACAAACTCAATAAAGTAAGATTTTCCTGGAGGAACATTTTTTACTTCAATAGTAGTTTTATCTTTTTTCTCCATCATTAATTTTGGAGTTATACAGCTACAAGCAGATTGATAAGAAATAATCTCAAGAGAATCTTTACCTGTATTTTTTAGATTTATTTTAGTAAGTACTTTTTGTCCTCTTTCTACTTTTCCGAAGTTATAAGCGTTTTTTTCTAAAACTGCTTTAGCGGATTTTTTTAATTCAACTTCCGAATATTTAGTAGTATCTGGTTTGATTACAACACCTTTGATAGCGAGCATTTTTATTACATTACCTTGATACGATACAGTAACATTTTTATTGAAAATACCTGGTCTTCCTGCACTTCCGAATTGAGCGCTTACTAAACCCATTTGACCAGGAGCAATAGGCTCTTTTGTCCAGTTAGGAGTAGTACATCCACAAGATGCACGAACGTCAGTAGGTTGAAGTTTAATAGTATCCTTACCAATATTTTTAAATTTGAATTCGTGCGTAGCATTAACACCTTCGATTATTGTACCAAAGTCATGTTTGTCTTCTATAAACTCAAATTGAGCCTGAGCAAAAGTAGACACAGAAAAGTAAAGGGAAATTCCAGCTGCAAATAATATTTTCTTAAGCATAGTTTTAAAATTTAAACGAATAATTATAGATTCCAAATATACAACTTACTTTCAAATTTTGTTCCAATTTTAACACAACTCTTTTTTTCTATTGTTATAAGGGTAGGTTTTTATTATTTTTGAATGTCAATTGTAACCGTAAATTCGTTAGTTACTATTGGTTTTCTTGTTAAAATATTGATATTTAGTTAATTGTGTCTTGTTTTAGGGAGTTAATGAAAAAATAAGATTTTAAAAGTAATTAAAGTGAGCATATATCAACTTAGTCCTGAATTATCAGTAACCCGTGAAGAAGTATTAGGTGATTACAGGTTGGCTTGTGAAAGCAGGCAGGCCAGTGCTTTAGCTCGAAAAGAAGTCTATAGCGGGAAGGCAAAATTTGGTGTGTTTGGTACTGGGAAAGAAGTTGCTCAAATTGCAATGGCTAAATTTTTTCAACCAGGAGATTCACGTTCAGGTTATTATAGAGATCAAACCTTTATGATGGCTATTGGTGAATTAACGTTGCAACAATATTTTGCTCAATTGTATGCCCACACTGATATTCAAAATGATCCGCATTCTGGCGGACGAATGATGATTGGCCATTATGCCACTCGAAATTTAGATGAGAACGGATTATGGAAAGATCTTACAAAAATAAAAATTTCTACTCCCGATATTTCTCCCACGGGTGCGCAAATGCCTCGTCTGGTAGGAATGGCTTTTGCTTCTAAGTTATATAGAACAAATCCCGAATTGAAATATTTATCGCAGTTTTCAACGAATGGAAATGAAGTTGCATTTGGTACCATAGGAAACGGAGCGTGTGCAGAAGGGATTTTTTTTGAAGCTATTAATGCAGCAGGTGTTTTGCAAATTCCATTATTGATCTCTATTTGGGACGACGCTTATGCGATCTCTGTAACTCAGGAATTGCAAACTACAAAACTTGATATTTCAGAAATGTTTGAAGGGTTCAGGAGGAATGATAACGAGCGTGGAATTGAAATAGTAAAGGTGAAAGGCTGGTCCTATAAAGATCTTTGCATTGGCTATTTTAATTCTTCTAATCTTTGTCGTTTCCAACATATACCCGTTCTGTTTCATGTGGAAGAGTTAACTCAACCTTTTGGGCACTCTACTTCTGGTTCACATGAGCGTTATAAAACAAAAGAACGTTTGGCTTGGGAAGAAGAATTTGATTGTAATAAACAGTTTAAAAAGTGGATACTTGAATGGAAGATCGCTTCAGAAGAAGAGCTCGATCAGATAGATCATGAGTCGTTAGAAAAAGCTCGTAAAGCTAGGCAAGAGGCTTGGGATGCTTATATGGATTCGTTGACTCCTGATCATGAAGAAGCCATTTCATCATTAGAAGCCATAGTAAATGAAAGTATTCATTCGGAAGAACTGTTAAAAATAAAAAATACACTTGCTAAAACGCTTAACCCAATTAGGAGCGATGCAGTTAAGGCTGTAAAGAAGGCATTGAGAATTATTAGAAATGAAAATTTATATACTGCTGATAAATTAAAGAGTTGGGTAAGTAGAGTTGCAAAGGATAATAAAGAAAGATTTAATTCTCATGTCCTAAGTAATTCTCCTGATTCTGCATTAAAAGTACCGGAAGTAAAACCAGAATACAATGCTGATAGTCCAATTGTAGATGGGAGAGAAAGTCTTGTTTATAATTT
>JANOTP010000031.1:0-11840 GCA_031416415.1 Cytophagales bacterium
GAACCTACTGCTTGAGCATTGTCTTCTATAATAAATAAATTATATTTATTAGCTATGAATAGCAGTTCATCCATTTGGCAAGCTAGACCATATAAATGAACAGGAATAATAACTTTTGTTTTTTTTGTAATCTTCGCTTCAATTTTTGTTGGATCAATATTGTAGCTGTTAATTTCAGGCTCAACAAATACAGGAGTGGCACCTGTATCCGTTACTGCCAATACTGTAGCGATGTAGGTATTAGCAGGTACAATTACCTCATCTCCCTCTTTTATCCCTAATGCTTTTAGTGAAATTCGAATAGCATCAAGCCCATTACCAACTCCAATAGTATGTTGGAGTTGAGAATAAACTGAAAACTCTTTTTCGAATTTTTTCAACTGTTTCCCAAGAATATAAAAGCCGGAGTCAAAAGTATCAGCCATGGCCTTTACTACTTCATCACGAATTTGTGCATTCTGATAGTGGAAAGAGTTAAAAGGAATCATTGTTATTTTTACGCTGTGTAGTATAGGTTTTACTGCATTTGTTTTACCATTACCTTTATTCCATCTATAAAACTATGAGGAGTATAACCAAGATTATTTTTTGCTTTATCAATTACAAACCCCGTTTTTGGTGGGCGTTTGGCTGGTTGCGTAAACGTAGAGGAATCAGCTTTGTTTATATAAGATTTATCTAAATTAAAAAAATCGGCAGTTTTATGTGCCATTTCGAAAGGTGTAAGCATATCAGGACCTGAAATATTAAAGATACCAATTGCTTCTTTATCCATTATAAGAAAACAACCCATTGCCAAGTCTTCCGCAAGTGTAGGTGTGCGCCACTGATCGTCTACCACATTGATCGTTTTTTTATCTTCAAGACTTTTCTTTACCCATAAAACAATATTAGTGCGACTCATATCTTTTACAATGCCATATACTAATACTGTTCGAGCAATAGCCCAGCGGAGTTTACTATTAATTAGAATATTCTCTGCATCCAGTTTGCTCTGTCCATAAAAACTGATTGGGTTAGGCTGGTCTTCTTCTGTTAAAGGTCCTTTAGTACCATCAAATATAAAGTCGGTAGATAAATGAATGAAAAAAGAATTATTTCTTTCTGCGGCTTTTACTAGATAATCTGTCGCTCTTACATTTAGAAGAGTACAGCCCTCGTGGTCTGTTTCACACTGGTCTACATTCGTCATGGCAGCAGTATGAATTATAAAATCAGGTTTAAACTGATCTATTATTAAGTCAACTTCTTTTTGATTGGTAATATCTAAAGAAGAATATTCGTATGGCTTTCCTACTTCTCCTAATCTATTTTCCCCTCTTGCTGTTGCGAGTAGACGGTAGTTTGTTTTTTCTGCTAGCAATGTAACTAGTTTTTGACCTAGTAATCCATTCGAGCCAGTAATTAATACTTTTTTCATAGTTATGTCTGAATTTTAGAAAAACAGTTCAATCTGAAATAGATGAAAAATCTAGTTGTAAAATTTTTCGCAACCGTAGGTCTTGATAATTTTTTTTACTTTCATCTTTTTAGCAGTTACCGACATTGTAATATTTTTAATAGGACGATCGCTTCGGTCTTTATCTTGTACTGCTATTTTATCTATTACTTCCAATCCTTTTATTACTTGTCCAAATACAGTGTAACCACCATCTAAAAAGGGTGTACCATTTACATTGTGAACAATATAAAATTGAGAACCACTTGATGCTTTTAAAGGGTTTATTTGGTCTCCCATTCGAGCTGCAGAGAGGGCACCTTTTACATGTTTAAGTGTTGGTGTAAATTCGGCGGGTACAGTATATTCTGGGCCACCTAAACCATCGTTTTGTGGAATAGAATCTTTGGAATTTGGATCGCCACCTTGAATCATAAAATCTTTTATAATGCGATGAAAAGTAGTACCGTTGTAATAGCCTGATGTAGCTAATTTAATGAAATTTTCTTTATGCTTAGGAGTAAGGTCATAAAGAAGAACGATCATTTCACCAAACTCAGTTTTAATAGTAATTACTTGATCCTCCTTAGGAAGTTTTTTTATATCCTGACCAAAAGATAAAATACTTGTGGTAAATAAAAGTGCGAATAAAAGTACTGTGAACTTTTTCATAATCGTGTTTTATTAGTTTGATTTATGTAGTTTAATTTCTTCTAATATTTTCCCTGCTCCTTTTTGTAGCAAGGTAGTGGCAAGTTCTTCTCCCAGTTTAATAGCCTCATTAGCATTTCCAGATAAGCTTTCTCTTACTTCTTCTTTTCCATCAAGACTAATTACACCACCTTTAATAGTTAGGACTCCAGCAGTGTAGGTAGCCAAAGCAAATAAGGGAACACTGCAACCACCTTGTAATTTTTTAAGAAAACTTCTTTCTGCTAGCAAACAATATTCGGTTTCGGTATGATTTAGTAAGGAGCGAATTTGTTCTCTTTTGTTTTTCTCAAGTTTTGTAGAAGCTTCTAAGGCTATAGAACCTTGCCCAACTGCTGGGATAAATTCCTCTAAAGAAAATATTTTCACAATTTTATCGTCGTAGCCCATTCTATGCACACCTGCATAAGCAAGTAGCATAGCCTGAAAATGTCCCTCTTCCATTTTTTTGAAACGAGTTTGTAGATTTCCTCTGGCGTCTACAATTTTTACATGAGGATAATTTTTTTTTAGTACAGCCTTTCTTCGTGTAGAAGACGTGCCTACAATTAATTCTAAACTAGAATTTTCAAGGGAGAAATTTTTATTTAAACTTACGACTACATCGTTTGGTTTTTCTCTTTCTGTAAAAGCGATGATTTCAAGTCCTTCGTTAAGTTCAGACTGCATATCTTTAGCACTGTGTGCAGCTATATCAATTTCACCGCTTATTAGTTTTACTTCTAATTCCTCTGTGAATAAACCTTTGGAGCCAATTTCAGAAAGAGGTTTATTTAATATTATATCGCCTTTTGTTTCAATCGTAATAATTTCGGTTTCGAGTCCACCTTTTTGAAGTAGTGCTTCAATATGATATGCCTGCCATAGGGCAAGTTTTGAACCACGTGTACCAATTCTAATTTTAGTATGCATTTTATTTTAATAAAAGAAGGTTTGACCTTTTGTACAAATATAGCCTTATTGTTTTTTATTGAAAACAGAGGCGATAAAAAAAGATGTATCCATAAAGGTTATTTTTGCACTAGCATTACGTTCTATATGATAAAACGTCTCATTTAGTCGGTTGCTAACGGTTTCTATCATATCGTCTGTCAATGCTTTGGAAAAGCCTTCTACAAATTTTAAGTCTTCCTGTTGTAGCCTCACGAGTTGTTGGCCGGTATGTCGATAAACCAGTGTTTCTCGTAAGATATTAATACCATATTGAAGCAGTGTTTTTTGACCTTCACGACCTTGAGCAGCAAAAGCCTCTGACCATTGATTTAATTCTAGTAGATTATTGCTTTTACGGAATAAGATAAAACAAAGCCTCATCCAGTCGCGAAACATATCATGGTTATCTTCTCCTGTTTCCCCCGTCATACGAATTGCGGCCTCCATATTGCCATCTGCTAGAAATGCAATTCGTGTAGCTTGTTTTTCTTCTGTAGAATATTTTTCTGAAATATATTTTTTCACCTCCTCATCCGTGAAGGGGCTTATCATTACTTTTTGTGTTCGCGATTGAATGGTAGTAAGTAATTTGTCAATGTTATTGCTTACCATTAAGAAAATAGTTTTTACAGGGGGTTCTTCCAATATTTTTAATATGGAATTAGCGCCTTCTGTTTTCATAAGTTCTGGAAGCCAAACGATCATTACTTTGTATTCACCTTCAAAGGGTTTCAGTGCAAGACTTCTGATAATGTTTTTACTGTCTTCTGTATTTATTATTAGTTGTTTGTTTTCCGTCCCAATAGTTTCGCCCCAATTATGTATGTTGGTGTAGGGATTGCTTAAAATAAAGCTACGCCATTCTTTCATAAATAAGGCACTTACAGGATCTTTGGTAACAGACTTGGTAGTGTTAACTGGAAAAACAAAATGCAGGTCGGGGTGAATTAATTTTCTAAATTTTGAACAAGAGGCACATTCTCCGCAAGAGTCGTTCTCTTGTTTGTCTTCACAATTGATATACATTCCATAAGCAAGTGCCATAGCCAAATTGGCGCTGCCTTCATTGCCAGCAAAAAGCTGGGCATGGGCAATATGACTTTTCTTCACTGAATTGATCAGTGTTTTTTTTACATCTTCTTGTCCAGGAATTTCTGAGAATAACATTTTTTAATTAGTTTTTAGTCCTGAGTATTGAGTCTTTAGAAATTAATGTTTATGCTCAAAATTAAATTGTTACTATTTCTTTATCAATTTAGTAAGTTTTATATTCTAATAATGAAATTTTATACTTAGTGTTTATATTTTTAGAAATTTATCCTCATGACTAGATACTACAAACTCAACACTATTTTACTTCTAACTTAAATACAGTTGTTAATATTTCTTTATCAATGTCAGTTAGCTTCATATTACGACGTGCTAATACTGTTTCTGCTACTTCCAGAGCTTTATCTAGACGGAATGTTTCTAAATTTTCTATGTCACCCCAGGAATAAGAGCGGATAAATTTGGGAGAATATTTGGAGCCGTAAACACTGGAATTTACTCCTACTACACTACCCGAGTCAAACATAATATTAATGCCACTTTTGGAATGGTCGCCCATTATTAACCCACAAAACTGACGACCAGAGTCTATAAAGCCTTTCTCTTTGTAAGAGTATATTTTAATATTAGTGTAATTATTTTTCAAGTTTGAAGTATTGGAGTCAGCGCCAAAATTGCACCATTCACCAATTACTGAGTTGCCCATAAAGCCATCATGGGCTTTGTTGCTGTAGGCAAACATTACAGAATTACTAACTTCGCCGCCTACTTTACAAAATGGACCAATGGTATTATCTCCGCGCATCTTACCACCCATATTAACCACAGAACCTTCACACAGTGCAAATGCACCGCGTATCATAGCGCCTTCCTGTACTTCAGAATTTTTACCTAGGTAAATTGGACCATATTCAGCATTCAAAATGGAAGCAAATACTTTTGCTCCTTCTTCTACAAAAATATTTTCAGGTTTGTATATTTTTGTATGAGGGTCAGATATTCCCACTGATGTCCCTGTTTTTTTTATAAAATCAAAATCTTTCCGAAGCTCTTTGCCGTTGAAGGTAAAGATATCCCATGTTCTTTTAAGAATAGTAAGCTCGCCAGAATAAGTTTTTTTTACTTTCGCCTCGTTGCGATACGCTATTATAGTTTCGTCTTGAAATAAGGCATTACCGTTTTCAAGTTTTGAAATTTCGGAAAGTAGTTGGTCTGTTGGGCAAATGCTCCCGTTAATATAAATAGAATCTTCGCTTTCTATTAGTTGAAATTTCTTTGAAAGATAAGGTTCTGTTTTAAAGGAAATTTTAACACCTAAATGTTTTTCCCATTTTTCCGAAATTTTGAATATACCAATTCTAATGTCCGCTACTGGCCTTGTAAAGGTGAGTGGTAACAAACCAATTCTATATTCTGGGTCATCAAAAAGAATGAAATTCATAATACAAAAATAAAAAAGGTCTCCATGAATTGTTCACAGAGACCTTTGTTGTGTATAAATATTATTTTAGCCTTATTTTTTGGCGTATTTTTTCTGGAATTTCTCAACTCTACCTGCAGTATCAAGGAACATTTTCTTGCCAGTATAGAATGGGTGAGAGGCAGAACTAACCTCTATTTTCATACATGGGTAAGTATTACCGTCTTCCCAAACAATTGAATCTTTTGTATTACCAGTAGATTTAGTAAGGAATTTGAATCCGCTAGAAGTATCTTCAAATACTACTGCTCTGTAATTTGGATGAATATCTTTTTTCATATTGTTTTAATTTTGTATTTCTATCAAAAGGATTGCAAAGATATGAATAATATGTCTTTTAATCCAATATATTTATAAAAATCTCTAATTATTATATAAGATACTAATTGTTAGCCAGTTGAGTCTTTTGTTATAAAAATAAAGGTTATAATGTAACGTCTTGAAATTTAGGAATGGTTTATTGATTATAAAGCTTTATCTGAAATTTTCTAACATCAGGATTTGTATTTTACTAGTTAAACGGTAATATTGATTAATAAAAGTATAATAAAGTTATGTCAGACACAAACATCATTCTCGATAAAAAAGAAACGTTTCAGAAAATCAGACGGATTGCTTACGAGATCTATGAACGAAATTATCAAGAAGAAGAAATCGTAATAGCTGGGATATACGACAAAGGATACTTTTTTGCTGAACTTCTTTTAAAAGAACTTCAACTTATTTGTAAGCTGAATATAATTCTTGTAAAGATTACAATTGATAAATCGGCGAAGAGTCAATGTGAAGTAATAGTAGATGTAGATATGAATTTATTAAAAGATAAAGTTGTGGTCATAACAGACGATGTTCTGAATACTGGTAGAACATTGGTTTATAGCCTACAACCTTTTTTGAAAATACCACTAAAAAAACTTCAAACAGCAGTTATTGTAAACAGAAGTCATAATAATTTTCCTGTGTCCCCAGATTATATAGGTTATTCACTCGGTACTACTATTAAAGAACATATCGATGTAGTTTTCGATGAAGAGAAGTTCGGTGTCTACATGCATTAGAATTTTTTTTATTCATAAATAAAATTCGCATGAAAAAAAACAGTTATATCTTTTAGTCTAACACTATTTTTATTTTAAGAAATGTTTTATTGTCTCTAGAAATTCCATAGGTTTCTCAGCTTGCACCCAATGCCCAGCACCTTCTACAGTAGCAATTTTTACATTCGAGAAAATCGAATTGATTAATGTAATGTCATTTTCTAGGATATAGGAAGAGTTAGCTCCACGAACAAATAAGGTAGGGTTATTTATTTTAGCATCTTTGTTTAGAGCTTCGCCAATATTTTCTATTTTATTTTTTATTACATCAAGATTCATCCGCCAACTAAAACCATTTTGTTCATTGCGGTATAGATTTTTAAGTAAAAATTGCCTTACCCCCAAAGTAGGTTCAAAAGATTTTAAGATATCGTCTGCTTCTTGTCTATTTTGAAGTTTCTCAAGAGATATTGCAGTTAGTCCTTCCAGAATAGAATGGTGGTGAGGTGCGTAATATCGTGGTGAAATATCCACCACGATCATTTTGGAAAAATAGTCAGGATATTTTAAAGCAAATTTCATCACTATTTTTCCTCCCATTGAGTGCCCTATTATAACAGGATTGACTAATTTTTTTTCTCTAATAAATTCAATTAAATCTTCTGCCATTACATCGTAATTGAATTCTTTACTATGGGGCGATTGACCATGATTGCGGGCATCTAAGAGATATATTTTAGTTGTTTCGGCAAGTCCTTTTGACACAGTTAGCCAATTATCACAAGAGCCGAAAACGCCATGAAGTATTACAATAGGAGGATTGCCTTCTCCAAGTTCTCTGTAGTATAAATTCATTTGTAAAATATAAAAGAAAGATTATTTCAGTTGTCTTAAGTATAGTTGGATAGTATTTTCAAGTCCAAAATAAAGTGCATCGCAGATAAGAGCGTGGCCAATGGAAACTTCGTCGAGATTAAGTAACTTTTCTTTTAGAAAACGAAGGTTGTTTAAATCAAGATCATGTCCAGCGTTGATCCCTAAGCCAGCTTTGGTAGCTATATCTGCAGCTTTTACATAAGCTAACACCGCTTTTTCTTTGTTGATAGGATAAGTATTAGCGTAGGGTTCTGTATATAATTCAATACGATCTGCACCTATTATCGCAGCTCCTTCCACCATCTCTACTATTGGATCTACAAAAATAGATACTCGGATTCCATTTTTTCGAAATTCTTTTGTTATTTCTTTTAAAAAATCCACATGTTTGATAGTGTCCCAGCCTTGATTAGAAGTAATTGCACCAGGTTCATCTGGTACAAGTGTTACTTGAGTAGGTTTAACTTCTAGTACAAGGTCTATAAATTTTCTATCAGGATTGCCTTCAATATTAAATTCTGTTTTTATTACTTTTTTTAATTCTCTAGCATCGTTGTATCGTATATGTCGTTCATCTGGTCTTGGATGAACGGTAATGCCTTCGGCTCCAAAACGCTCGCAGTCTAGGGCTACTTTTATTAAATCTGGATTATTGCCCCCTCTAGCATTTCGTATGGTTGCAATCTTATTTATGTTTACACTTAATCGTGCCATATGTTGATTTTGTAGATCCGAATGTTTAATTCGTATATTTGTTTTGTAAAGTAACAAAATTACTCGATAACAAAGTTGATTATTTAACCTATAAAATTCAAACTAATATGAGTTTAAAAGAACAAATTGATGCAGATATAAAAAAGGCTATGTTAGCCAAGAATCAAGCCGAGTTGATGGCTTTAAGAGCTATTAAATCACAGATCCTACTAGCGGAAACCGAAAAAGGATTTAAAGTAGAATTAACTTCTGAAGTAGAAACTAAGCTATTAGCTAAAGCATCTAAACAAAGAAAAGAGTCGGCTGAGGTATTTGGACAACAAGGAAGAAAAGACTTGGAAGAAAAAGAATTAATTGAGCTAGCTGTTATAGAGCGATATATGCCTAAGCAACTATCGGAAGATGAGGTTAAGGAGAAATTACAGACTATCATAGCTTCCCTTGGAGCAACTAGTGCTGCTGATCTTGGTAAAGTAATGGGCGTAGCATCGAAAGAATTAGCCGGTAAGGCAGATGGCAAACTTATTTCTACTCTTGTGAAAACATTGTTGGGGTAATAATTAAACACTCATGTATTCTAGAGACATATAGTTAGTTACTATTTATCTCTAGAATACATAAGTAAATTTTAAATATGATTATAGCAGATATTATTATTATCATTCTTCTTGGCCTTGGAGCTTACAAAGGCTATAAAGATGGTTTCCTAGTTACTATTGTAAGTTTTTTAGCTTTTATAATTGCTATACTAGCAGCATTTAAGTTGATGGATACGTGTATGAAATTTTTAAATGAATATATTCATAACAATAAGATCCTGCCTTTTATATCTTTTGTATTCGTCTTCGTCCTAGTTTTTGTTGGGATTCTTTTTTTGAGTAAATCTTTAAAATTGGTAATTAGTAAAACAGTTTTTGGTAATTTTGATAGTACAATAGGAGCGATATTAGGTGTCATTAAAATTGCATTTGGGATCAGCTTGTTGTTATGGCTAGTCGATAGTATTCAATTAGATTTTTTTATTAGAATTTTTAAAGGTTCTTTTTTTTATCCAAAGTTAGTGCATTTCGCTCCGAAACTAGTAAGTTGGATTAGTCATGTAATACCATTTCAAGATATTTTTCATAATTTAAAACATACACTGAGTAGAAAGTAAACTCAACTAAAAAAATGTTTTTTAATTTTATCTCATTTTTTGATTACATAAAGGATGTCAATTTCGTGTATGATAATTGAATAAAATTAATATTCTTTCATTTTTAAAAGCTCTTAAAATAAGTTTATTCAATTATTTACAGCTCATTGTTATTTGATTAATAGATAGTTAAACCTGTTAACGGGTAATAATCTGTTTACTTGCATTTTTTCTTGATCAAAAAAGTTTAAATGATGTTGAAAAATAAAGAATGAATGACAATTAAATTGAATTGAAAAGTTCAAACTTTATATTACTTTGCAACGTTAACAACTTTAACTATTCATAAAGAGAATATGTCATTTATAGTACGAGAAGAAGGTGAATTTAAATACATTGAAGAAGGGAAAGGCGAAGTCTTTCTTTTATTACATGGTTTGTTTGGTGCTCTTAGCAACTGGGAAGCAGTAATTAAATGTTTTTCCACTAAATACAGAGTCATTATTCCTCTTATGCCGATTTACGAAATGCCAATTAGATCAGCAGGAATAGAAGGGTTAGTAAGTTTTATCGACAGATTTGTAAAACTTAAATCGCTCGAAAAAATGACTCTGTTAGGGAATTCTTTAGGAGGTCATATTGCGATGGTATATACTTTAAATAATAAAAATAAGGTAAATCGTTTAGTATTGACAGGTAGTTCTGGACTATTTGAAAGCTCTATGGGTAGTTCTTATCCAAAAAGAGGAAGTTATGATTATGTTCAACAAAGAGTGGGTTACACATTTTATAATCCCAATACAGCTACAAAAGAATTAGTGGATGAAGTATTTGATATCGTATCAAGTATTCCTAAATGTATGAGGATTGTAAGTATTGCTAAATCTGCTCAAAGGCATAACATGGCCAACGATATAACAAATATTGGAATACCTACGTTATTAGTATGGGGATTGAATGATACA
This sequence comes from Cytophagales bacterium, assembly GCA_031416415.1. Lineage (GTDB taxonomy): Bacteria > Bacteroidota > Bacteroidia > Cytophagales > Cytophagaceae > JANYCO01. The sequence goes on from JANOTP010000031.1 coordinate 10,340, forward strand.
ATCACTCCTCCCATTGTCGGACATGAATTTAATAAGCTAATTCCTAATTCTGAATTAAGGTTTATTGATAAATGTGGCCACGCACCAATGATGGAGCACCCAGATAAATTTAATAAGTATGTACAGGATTTCTTAGATAAACACAATTCATAAATGGTAGCAGAAGATTTGATAAATGTTATGATTCCCCCTTTGAAACTTTCCGACACTGGTCAGAAAGCAAAACATTGGATGGAAGAGTTACGTTTGTCTCAGTTACCAGTGGTAGACAAAAGTATTTTTCAAGGATTACTTTTAGAAGAAACGTTATTGGATTCAGAAAATCTTAATAGAAAAATTTCTGATTTTAGATTAGATTTCAAAGATATAGCTGTGTTACCAGGTACTCATTATTATGATGTTATTAAATTAGCTACACGTAACAAACTACATATTTTACCTGTTATTGACGAAGATAAAAAATTTCTTGGAGTTGTTTCTTTAAATGAAACGGCATCAGTTATCGCTCAGATGTTTGCAAGCCAAGGTCCTGGAGGAATTCTTCTTCTTAGTATGAAAGATCAAGATTATTCTATGGCTCAAATAAGTCGTCTAATCGAATCGAACGATTGTAAAATTTTAAGTTCTTTTGTTGTAACAGACGAAAGTACACCTGGTCAAGTTAATCTTACACTTAAGCTTAGTAAAACAGATTTAGCAAGAACGGTAGCCACCTTAGAGCGTTATGGCTACAATGTAATTACTCAATTTCACGAAACAGAACTCATTAACAACGATCAAGAAAGACTTGATTTATTAATGAAGTATTTGAATATGTAATGTTGAAAGAAAAGCGTTTTTTTCTTTAAAATATTTTTTTTAATTTATTCAAACAATCAATTTCATGTGTGATAGTTTCTGTGTGTTTGAAATTATGTCTATTTATAAAAATCTGATCAATCCCTGCATTACGGGCTCCTAGAATATCAGCTTCCAGATCATCACCAATCATTATCGATTCAGTTACGTTGGTATTGCCAAGAGACATTGCGTGTTCAAAGATTCTTTTGTCGGGTTTCATAAAACCACATACATCAGATTCTATTATACAAGTAAAATATTTAGAAAGGTCGGAAGTAGAAAGTTTTATTTGTTGCGTTTCTTGAAATCCATTTGTAATAATATGTAAAGAGTAACCTTTTTCAATCAAGTAGCTCAAAGATTCATGGGTGTAGGGAAATAGCTGCGCCTTTGTGGGGCATAAAGACAAAAAATCATTTTCTAGAGTGTCGGGAATTATAGATTTTTGATGACCAAGTCTTGCAAATGTATATTCAAATCGTTTTGAGCGTATTTCTTCTTTTGTTATAATTCCTTTATGGTATTCATACCACATTTGGTCGTTGATGTTTTTATAATGTAAAAAGAAACTGTCTTTCGAAAAGCCCAATAATGAAAAATTATATTTTTCATATAATTCATCTAATGTTATTCTACAATTAGTATTGAAATCCCATAGTGT
>JANOTP010000032.1:0-8562 GCA_031416415.1 Cytophagales bacterium
CAATTGCTCTTATCAATTTTAAATGCCTTATTTCCATTTGCTATTTTTTTTACAAAACTAATATTTTTTGAATCTTTAAAGTATGAAAAAAATGAATGGTTAGTATGAATTCTTTTCGTTTTCATAGTTAAATTTATTAAACTATGTTTGAATTCAAACAAAACGAACAATATAATGAATACTCAAACTAAACATTATGAAGATAAATTAGAATATGAAACTGATTCTTGGGATCTTCATCAGGCTATTTTAAATAAAGAAAAACTTATCGTCCTAGACGTGCGCTCTCCTGAGGCCTTTGTAAACGAACATATTCCAGTTGCCCTAAACTTTCCTCACAAAACAATTACAGCAGACTCAGTGAGCAACCTTGATCTAACTTATACCTATGTTACTTATTGTGATGGTATAGGTTGTAATGCTTCAACAAAGGGTGCTTATAAGCTCTCAAAACTTGGTGTAAAGGTAAAAGAACTTATAGGAGGTATTGAGTGGTGGAAAAGAGATGGGTATGAAACAGAAGGTATATTAGGAGCTACAGGCGTTTGTTGTAATTGTGATTGAAATTTTATAACACTCACAAGTGTCTGTTACTGCGAACATGCACTTGTCACTTCCGTGGAAATAATATTCTCATCCCTCTCTTATACGAGAAGGATGGAGGGGGATAACAAAGAACTAGAAGCGAAAAAAATTAAAAAGAAATCTTTTCAATCTTCAATTTCAGACTTTCATCTACCACCTCGTTATAGTCTGTAGACATTAAGTCTTCGAGTGTAAAGTTAGTATACCAAATGTTCGAATTTAATTTATTCAAACAATTCTCAACGGAAATAATCCGGTAATGGTAACATAGTAAATAACCTTCCTTTATATCTTTTTCTCTTAATTCATTATATTGAGGATTTAAGGGGGAGGGATTATTATAAACGCCATCCCTTACTACAACTGTGTGAGGTGATAAAGGCTCTAAAGGATTATGATCAAATATTCCTTTAAATGCCTTAGTTTTAAAAATACATTTTACAGCTGTATGATCGTAACGGCATGCAAATTTGGGATCTTTCGTAATTTTATTTTCATGTCTCAAATCATTATTCCATCTATATGTATTAGTATACAATACGCTTGAAGGTGATTTTTCCAAACCATTGCAGCTCATCATAACCCATGGAACTTTTACACAATCCACGTCTTTAAAAGTAGTTTCCAATTCTTGCCGAATGGTTTTCTGAGGATTTTTTTTTGTTGTTATAAATTCATCTACATCAACATAAATTATCCAATCATACTCCCGACGAATATCCTTATATAATATAGAAGCCAGATCATGATCGATCACTTTTTTTTCAAATCTAATCTTCACCTGCTTATGATGAAGCAAATCATTGTAAACGGATTTGTCAATCGAATCATCATCTAATATATGAATAGTATCAACTCCCTGACTCAAATAGTAAGCGACGAATTCCTTTACATAATATTCGTCCTTGACCCTACAAATCAAACCGATTTTGGGAGATTTATTCCTAAATTTTATACCAAACATTCAACAAATTAATAGTTTTAAAAATATAATCCAATAGATCATTATTTTTGATCGTGCTATATTAATTTCGCCTTGTTCTTTGTAGCTTATTAAACGATAACATCACCAGACATTTACCATAGCTTTCGGCAAGGAAAACGTCTGGCGTGTCTGCGGAAGCGGCAGCAAAAAGGAAAATAAAAAAAACTTTTAGAAACTAAAAGCATCTTTAATTCTATTCCATAGAGAACGAGTTATATGCATAATAGAATTAAGCTATCTTCAAACAGCATTAAAGCGGTTAAAAATATCTTTAGTTCTGTGTTTAACAGAATTAGTTCTATCTAACACAAACCTAATTCACCTTTGAACAGAACTAGTTCTATTTTAAACCGCTTTAACTTATCTTGGAATAGAATTAAAGAGTTTTTTTAACTTAAAAAAAGAATATTAGATTAAAAAATAACGACGACAACAAAATTATTTTGTTAAAAAATAAAACCTATTGGCTCCGACATCTCATCAATAATTTATTATATAATTATCTGTTTCCTAGAAAAGTATTTGAGTTTAGGATACTCGCAACGCTAGGATAATACACTAGGATAGAAATAATAGTGAAGCAGGTGTATATTTTGTGGAACAAAACATTGTGTGGTAAAAGACATTTATACATGTAAAATAGTATAAAATTATTATCTTTAACCATGGAAAAAGAGATACCTAAAATAATATGGATGTTGTGGTTTCAAGGTTGGGAAAACGCCCCAATGCTTGTAAAAAAATGTAAGGCTACTTGGATAAAACAAAATCCAAATTGGACAATACATTTTCTTACTACTAAAAATCTATCTGATTTTATTAATTTAGAGGCGATTGTACCTGGATACAAAAACAAAGAAATCCGTCCCGAATCACTTAGTAATATTATTAGAGCAGCACTCCTTCTTAAATATGGTGGAGTATGGGTAGACAGTACTTTATATTGTAATAAACCGCTAGATAAATGGCTACCTCAATGTACATCTGATAGTGATTTTTTTGCTTTTGCTAATCCTGGGCCAGATAGAATGCTTTCTAGCTGGTTTTTAGCAGCCACACCAAACCATCTCATCATCCAAAAATGGCTTCAGGAAACCATTAATTATTGGAGTGTAAGAAATATGCGCCATACTTATTTTTGGTTTCATTATTTATTTGGAGATCTTTATAATAAAGATGAAGCTCTAAAAAATCTGTGGGATAAAACACCTAAGTTGTCAGCCGATGCCCCTCATTATTTCTTTCCTTATGAAACAACATTTCATAAGGAACTCTCCGAGAAAGATAAAAATGAAATTGACAAACCCACTACCCCTGTATTTAAGTTGACCCATAAATACGACGAGTCTCTTATTTCCAATACTTCTATGCTACATTATCTCTTATCTGATAATAAAAAGCTTTTTCAACTATATAACGGGTTTCGAAAATTTTTGCTTAAGTAATCATTAAAAATAATAAAGCATATTTAAGGAATATACCACTGTCACCGACGAACCAGAATTAGTTTTTTTGTTTCATATACTTTTTTATAAGAAATCACCCTACCAGAAGGGATATCTTCTTTCCGAATGAGTAGATAAGAAAGACCTGAAGAATCAAAATGACTTATATCGCTAAGAATAGAGTTACGGCCTGTAAAAAGCCGCAACACCCTAGGCTTTGCAAATCCTATTACTTCCTTTTCTGGTATATTTTCTGAAATATAAATATACATCAATTTTGTTTCTGAATTATAGGCCAAGTTGGTATCCGTATTGCTAAAATCAACGATCCGCTGAATACTCTGATAGATTAAGAAAAACAGGCTGGACGCCAATAGGATTGAAAGATACCGCTGTCTTAGCTTTAAAAAGAGGGACAAAACCTGAAGTCCTTTTACAATAAAATAAAGAATAAATGGAAGTATAGGAAATACAAACCTCATCCCCTGTTGGGCTGGCCATATAAGATATATCAGCAGCATGAGGATTGTATAAGTAATAAAGTGCAATTGTTTTTTCCAGTAAGAAAATATTCCCACAAGCAGCGGAAAAAGTAAGAACAACAGAAACTCATTTTTTATAAAAAAGTAAGATGAAAACAAACGTACATAATATATAGCGTTTTTAAGAATCAACTCCCATGAAAGCTTCGACCAAAACAAATCATAGTGGTTGGCATTTCCTTTTGGAAAAAGAACATAATTTAACAAATAGAAAGCTACAAAAATAAAATAGGGTAGAAAATAATACCACTGATTCTTCTCTTTCTTTTTCTCTATGAAGATTAGTTGAAATTGATATACCATTAAAGTAGGAAGTAATATAATTCCAACGTCACGAATATAATAAGAGAAAAAAATCAACACACCTACCAACAACTGGTTACTAATCCTATTCTCTCTTCTCATTTGCAAAAATGTTACTCCACTAAAAAAGAAAAAAGGGAGATCTGATAAAACATTATTACAAAATGTAATGTATTCATAGTGAAAAGCAATCGCTATAAGTATGCAAAAGGAATAAAAGGAATGGGAGAAATAAGGCTGGAATAAACGATAGAATATAGGTAAAGCAAGCAGGAAAAATATTCCACAAAAAACTTTCAAGGCAATAAATTGCATGCCAAAAAAATAATACGGAACAGTTAACAAAAACGGAAAGCCCATAGGATATAAATAAGGACCCTGAACACGGAAAGCATGATCCGTAGAATATTTATTCAAGGCATAAAGCTTATTTACAGAAGTATTTAAAAGAGCATGGGCTTGTTCAATATACAAAGCATAGTCTCCACTCCAGTCATGACCTTCCTGAATACATAAAGCTATCAAAAAAGCACTTATTAAAATAATAAAACACAGAAAAATATATTCTCTATTCTTCTGTGTCAGTCTATAGTACATACAATCGAAGTATTTAAATATCTAGTTTGCTTCCAGAAACTATAAAAGGTATCAGTAAATTTATTATTTTGACAGGAACAAACAAAGCTAACAAGTATAAAAATCTCACCTTTTGTATCTGAAATCAATTTAGAACCATCAATAGAAATTTTAGTAATTGTGATAGGACTTTGTTTTTCATTATACAAACGAATTGTTATTTCCTTGTTTTTTGCCCACCTGTTTTTTCAAGTATGATTTCCAATTCAGTTCCTGAATCTGTAATTGAAGAAAGCTTGTTTTAGATTATAATTTAAATGCTGTCTTCATTCTTCCTTTAAATCCTATTTCAATTTTGCTATTATTTACCAAAGCCGATATGTTTATTATTGACTTCTTATTTAATCTAATATTGAAGAATAAATAGTTAGTATAAGGTTAATTTTCAAAATATTTTTTTTAACATATTGACTATTAATTATTTGTTCATTTCACTATGTTTTAACTTTTCTATTTACGCTACGTATAACTACTTATTGTCAATATGTAATTATACCGTTTATTTATTGAATTTTAATTATTCAATTTTAATTAGAGCGGTTGTTTAATGATTGATAATAAGGTTAGATTTAATTATTTACTATGAAAAACGAGAAGTTAGAAATTTTAAAATATGTACTATTTTTTTATTTTATACTATGTTTAAATTTTTCATTCGCAAATGTTGTGGTTACAGAGCCTCAATTAGCGGTTTATCCATGTAATACTTATCCAACCGCCTATACTACTTTGCCAAATATTATATTGGATGAAAGTATTGCGGCTAACAATACCGATTTTGGAAATAATTCGGCACAGACCAATGTTACTTTTATATTAAGTGCACCTACAAATTTTGAGTTTCAGCCTTTAATGGGTGCAGTATCTTTTACAGGAAGTAACATTACCTCAGCGTCAGTCGTAGTTGCGGCTACTACGATTACGGTAACATTTTCCAATTGTCAAGGTGGTGGATGCGGTGGTTCGATCGATCGTTTGACAATATCAGGTATTAGAGTAAGAGGAATGGCTGGAGTTTCTGGCAATAGCTATATTACACGGTCAGGTGGCACAGCCGTTATTAATGGCGCAGGTATTGGTGTTACAACCTATGGTATATTAGCTTCTTCGGCATTTCCTACTGCCTCTGCTGGTCCCGATCAGCTCATTTGTGCTACCACTACTAGTATGGCAGCAGCTCCTATTTTCGATCCAAATATTACTGGGACTTGGACATTGGTTTCGGGAACTGGAAATATTGTAACTCCTGGAAGTCCAACTTCTGTAATTGGCAATGTTACTGGGTTAACACTTGGTGATAATATTTTCAAATGGACTATTACAAATGGAACTTGTACTTCAAATTCAAATGTTACCATCACCGCTATGGCCTCAGGACTTGGTTGCACAGTAGCTACCAATAATTTCTCAGCCGTAACGCTTATTACACCAGCAATGGCTTCTCAAGATACCTTGTGTCCGCCACCTTCTGCACCTGGGGCTATTACAAATTTCACTTTAGCTTCACCTGGGTCATTTAATGTGGGTGATAAAGTATTAGTAATTCAAATGCAAGGAGCAATTGTAGATTTGGCAGCAGCTGCTGTAAGTATAGGAGGCCAAGATGCTGTTTTTGGTAGAGTATTAGATTACAACGGCGCAGGAAATTATGAATATGCAATCATTGCTACTAAAGTTGGAAGCGTAGTAACGTTCTCTCAAAATTTACAAAATAAATACAATGTTGCTGGTAAAGTTCAATTAGTTTCAATTCCTCAATTTGCAAATTACACGTTAAGTACTACATTAAATGGAACGCCATGGAACAGTGCCACAGGAACTGGAGGCGTTTTGATTTTTGAAGTCGCAGGAACACTAACGCTTAATGGTGGAAATATTATAATGGATTACAGGGGGTTTCTAGGAGGCGGTAGCGCTATTTTCCCAGGAGCACCATTGACGGGGGCAGCAATTAATTTTGGTGTATTTGATGCTGGTTCTGGAGCTACTGGTGGGAGAGGGGTTTATTCAACCGGAACTGTGAATACACCTTCTACAGGAATTAGAGGTGAAGGAATTGCTGCGAGTGCAAGTCATTTATACGGAAGAGGAGCTTTGGCAAATGGCGGTGGTTCTGGTGGTGGCTGGAATTCAGGAGCTGGAGGAGGGTCAAATATATGTGCTGGTGGTAGAGGAGGGTATGAATTTTCTTCGGTGTATACTACTGCTGGTGCTGTATCACCTTATTTTACTGCACCTACACCTGTTGGGGGTATACCCGTTTATAATGCTGGTCTTGGTTATTCAGCATCGGGTTTACCTTCGAGAATGCAAGGTATAGGAGGCTATGCACTTCAAGCTACAAATTCTAGGATTTTTCTAGGTGGAGGCGGTGGTGCTGCCAATGGAGATGGTGGATCGGCTACGGCTGGTGGAAACGGTGGCGGTATAATAATCATAACGGCTAATACTATAGCTGGAACAACGGGAACAATTTCAGCAAATGCACAAAGAGGATATGCAAATAATATAGCACCGTATTCAAGTACCATTGATGGAACTGGCGGCGGCGGTGGTGGCGGTAGTATTGTTTTGGATGTTAATACGTATTCTATTTCTTCTTTGACAGTAACAGCAAACGGAGGAAAAGGTGGGAATCAAGACCAAGCAAATACTTGCCATGGAAATGGCGCTGGTGGTGGAGCAGGATTGATTAGAACAAAAGGTGTGACACCTAATGTTACTTTATCAGCTGTAGGAGGCAATATTGGTGTTCAACGTCCTAGCCCAAATACAGACCCTACGACTGATGCTAGTTTACCGCTCTCTAACGACGGAAGTTGCGCTGGTGGAACTACCTATGGTGCTACCCCAGGAGGCTCTTGTACTGGAACTACTCAAGTGGTAATAGTTGCAGTGCCTGCGAAAGGATGTTGCTCGCCAGCAAATCTTGGCCCTGACCAAACCATCTGTGGATTGGGTTCAATAGTATTAAGTAATGGTACCCTTTCCAATTCAAATAAAACATTCAAATGGTATAAAAATGGAATTTTAATTTCTGGAGCAACAAGCTCAACCTATTCAGCAACATCTGCTGGAACATATACTGTAGTAGTAGATTCTACTGTTACTGGTTTTACTTATTGCTCAGTAACAAATTCAATGATTATTACGAACACATTTCCTACTCCTTATCTAGGTTCAAATCAACAACTCTGTACGCCAGCTTTTTTAGATCTTATACCTACTAATGTGGCTAGTTTTCCAGCTGGTACTACTTGGTCTTGGAGTTTTAATGGTTCTGCTATATTAGGTGAAACAGATTCTTTATTAGCTAATGTTACTACTGCAGGCACATATGCTCTAACAGCCACAACGCTTGTACCTGGATGTGGACCCACAACTGGCTCAATTACATTATCCACCGTATTGCCTTTAACAGTAGACGATTCAAGGTGCGGCACTGGAATTGTTAATTTAGCAGTATCGGGAGGCAATGGTGGGCCATACGATTGGTATGCTTCTGCCACAGGGGGAAGTTCTTTAACTACTGGAAGTTCTTATTCACCTACGATAAGCACTACTACAACTTATTGGGTGGAGGATAATGGGTTGTTTAGCACAACCATGGGACCTCCTCTAACAATGGGAACTGGTGGTTCAATTGGAGGAACTCAAACAATTTCAAACATGGATGTGTATTTTGATGTATCAAATTATGCAATAAACCTAAACGGATTAACTACGCAATTTTGGGCCAATTCATGTGGTGGAAATGTAACGTATACAATTAATATTACAAATCCTGGAACAGGCTTTAGTCAGACGAGGACAGGCACAGCCGGTGCATGTGGCCCGGGAGCTCAGATTTATCCAATTACTTTTGCCACGCCTATTGCCATTCCAATTGGAACAGGATATATCATAAATGCTACAGGAAGTTCCAGAACTATTGTTTCTTATGGAGGTCCATTTGTTTATCCATCAATGTATGGTGGAGGTATTTTAAAATATGTTAAAACAGTTAATGGTTCATCTGATAATGATGCTTACCCTAGTTTATTTGATTGGAAAGTTAGTTATGTAA
>JANOTP010000033.1:0-11280 GCA_031416415.1 Cytophagales bacterium
GCAAGGGCGAGAATATGTTAGATATAAATTTATTATTATGAAGTTTAAACTAAATGGATTTCAAAAGGAATATTCCCGATATAGAATTACTAGAATAATATAGCCCTTGCTGGCGTCCCCGCCAGCAAGCTAAACAAGCTAAACAAGCAAGCAAGCACTTGCAAATTACTTAAACCTTTTTTATTTTTTCATTAACCATTTTTAATTTTTTATACATATGTTACGAAAAGGAATCCCCATTTTTTTTACAGCGACCAATTTATATTGGAAACCATTACTTGAAGACAATTCATTCAAAGATATTGTTATAAGGTCACTACAATTTCTTGTTAATAAAGGTGAATTAATAGTATTCGGCTTTGTAATTATGCCGAATCATATGCATCTTCTTATACAAATTCCTGAGATAGTATCATATAAAAGAAATGTTCAGCATGCATTATTAAGTTTTACTGCTCATGAATTTAAGAATAAACTAAGCAAAGAGAATCCTCTTATTCTTGAAGATTATTTTGTAAATGATTCGGATCGTGACTATCAGTTTTGGGAAAGAAACGCACTTGGTATAGATATTTTTTCGATAGAAGTAGCAGAAGAAAAGCTCAGGTATATTCATGATAATCCATTACAAGAGAAATGGAAACTTTCTGCCAATCCAGAAGATTACTATTATTCATCCGCAAATTTTTATAAAACAGGAATTGATGATTTTGGCATTTTAACAGATTATAGAGATTACTTTAAAAAATAACACCAATACTTCATAGCCCTTGCTGGCGTCCTCGCCAGCAAGCTTTATTCTAGATACCTTGTACCCCACCATTTTATTTAGTAAATTTACTTACATAATTAGATCATCCATTGCCACTAGAATTTAACAACGAAGAATATCAAAACGAACAAACACAGTTTGTGGATGTGCTTCTTCCGTTGCCCTTGCCATTACTCTATACTTATCGAGTTCCTCGTGAGATGGTAGAGAATTTAAAGCAAGGAATGAGAGTAGTAGTGCAGTTTGGTCAGAAAAGAGTTTTGACTGCTGTAATAGCAAAAATACACCACAATCCTCCCAAATTATACGAAGCCAAATATCTGCTAGATATTCTCGACGATAGTCCTTCGGTAAATAGTATACAGTTCCGTCTTTTTGAATGGATGGCTTCCTATTATATGTGCACACAAGGAGAAGTGCTCAATGCCGCTATTCCTTCGGGGCTTAAACTAAGTAGTGAATCCAAGATTCAGTTGAATCCTGAATATGCTGGTAATTATGAATTTTCTGTTTCTGAGCAATCTATTTTAGACGCATTGCAGAAAAAAAATCTCACCTATTCTGATGTTATTGAACTGTTAGGCAAGAAGTCCATTCATCCTATTATCAAATCTTTGTTAGCAAAAGGAGCGGTAATTCTTTTTGAAGAATTGAAAGAAAAATATTCTCCTAAAGTTATTTCTAAAGTTCGTTTAAAAGAAGAAATTATTGAATCAAAAATACTTTTTGAAGAAGTATTTCATAAGCTGGAGAAAAAAGAAAAGCAGATAACGATTTTATTACGTTACATGCAGCTCACACAGATTCAAAAAAATAAAGGAAATAATAGAATAGGTCTTGCAAAAAATGTATTGCTCAATGCAGATGTTTCTTCTTCTGCATTAAGTACATTAGTTAAAAATAATATCTTTGAAGAATTTGATCAAGTCATTTCACGTTTTGCTGACAATGAATTTAAAACAGAGAAAGAAATAAATCTTTCCGGCGATCAGTTAAGGGCTAAAGAGGAAGTACTTGAAACGTTCAAGTCATCTGACGTTACTTTGTTACACGGTATAACGGGAAGTGGTAAAACAGAGGTATACATTGAGTTAATAAAAAATGCATTAGAAGGTGGCTCTCAAGTTTTACTATTATTGCCAGAGATAGCCCTTACCACTCAAATTGTATCACGCCTTATTAAAGTTTTCGGAAATAAAATGGGAATTTACCATTCTAAATTCTCAGACAATGAACGTGTAGAAGTATGGCGTGGAATTATTTCAGGAAAATTTTCTTTTATCATTGGTGTTCGATCTTCTGTATTTTTACCTTTTGATAATTTGGGTTTGATCATTGTAGACGAAGAGCATGAAAGTTCTTATAAACAATACGAGCCTACACCTCGCTATCATGCAAGAGATACAGCGCTGATGTTGGGTAGATTTCATCATGCAAAGGTTGTTTTAGGTTCTGCTACGCCTTCTTTAGAAAGTTATTACCAGGCTACTACGGGGAAATGGGGTCTGGTGAAAATGGATAAACGTTTTGGAACGGCTCAATTGCCAGAAATTATTTTGGTAGATACATTGCGTGAGAAGAAATTTAAAACAATGAAAAATGATTTTTCGTCTGTTTTATTAGAAGATTTAAAACTTTGTTTGGATAACAATGAACAAGCAATCTTATTTCAAAATAGGCGAGGGTATGCACCTTATCTTAATTGTGAAGATTGTGCTTACATACCTAAATGTATGTCCTGTTCTGTAAGCCTTACCTATCACATGCACAGTGGTGATCTTCGTTGCCATTATTGTGGCTTTACTATAAAAGTTCCACAGAAATGTGAAGCTTGCGGTTCTACTAAAATGAAATCGGTTGGTTTTGGAACTGAAAAATTAGAGGAAGATCTTAATCTTTTTCTTCCTGATGCTAGAGTACAACGAATGGATCTGGATACTACCCGAAATAAAAACGCATACCAAAATATTATTCAGGATTTTGAATCTGGTAAAACCAATGTATTGGTAGGTACTCAAATGGTGACAAAAGGGTTGGATTTTGATAAAGTTACCTTAGTTGGAATATTTGATGCCGATAGAATGATTCACTTTCCAGATTTTCGGGCAGCGGAAAGAGCTTTTCAAGTGCTAAGCCAAGTAAGTGGCAGAGCAGGTAGGAGGGGGCAAAAAGGAAAAGTATTGGTACAAACCAACAATCCCGATCAAGCGTTACTTTATTTGGTTATCAAACATGATTATGAAAATTTTTATAAAATTGAATTAGCTGAACGGGAGAAATTTAATTACCCGCCTTTTTATAGACTTATTAAAGTCACTATCAAAGACCCTGAAAAGAAAATAGCACATGAGTTTGCTGATGCGTATGCTAAATTAATCGCTATAGAATTAGGTAGTAAACGTGTTTTAGGACCTGAAACACCTATGATCGACAAAATACGTAACAATTATCTTGTAGATATTTTTATTAAGCTAGAAAAGGATAAAATTAAGCTTTCCACAGTAAAGGAATTCTTACAACAGAAGTCATTTGGCCTATTGCAAGCCGATAAATTCTATCGAAATATTCACGTGGTTTTTGATGTAGATCCTGCATAAGGTTAAGAAGGGCTATTTTTGTATTTTTTGTATATTATCTTTATGTTAACATAATAAGCTCAATGTTAAGAAGGTTTTAATAGATAAATCGTCTATAATGTTCATACTCAATTGATTTTAATATTAGTTTTAAGCCTGAATTTCAGATATTTAAATAGGTATAAATTCTATTGATATTCTTCTGAAACGTATTTCTAGAGTACACGTTTAATATTATGTAAGGTGTCAATTAATACGCTTAATGTTAAGGGTATGTTAATTGATAGGTTTAATGTTAAGAAAAAGTTAATTTTACTACTGTACAATAAGTTATAAAGCCTATGAAAAAGTTAGTATACATGTTCCTTTTAGTTGGAAGCCTTCTGATAGGAGCGAACGTGGTAAATGCTGCCGGTGACGGGACCAAAAAGAATAAAGCAAAGATGAAGTATGTTTCCTGTTCGGATCAGACTATTCAAATTAAAACTTTAATCGGAAGTCCAGATGTATTAATTAATGAATCTGCAACTGTTAATGTAGTATTTAGCATAAGTGAGAATAATATTGTTTCTGTAACTGAAGTGAATACGGAGAATGCAAAATTAAAGCAATATGTTCTGCAAAAGTTAAATGGAAAAAGGATCAATGGAAATGATGTTGCAATGAGTGATCAATCATTAATGTTGGTTTTCCAAAAACAAAAAGAAGAAATATTTACAATATATTAATAGATTAAGTTTAGGTGAGGTTGGTTTGATATTAAGGTCCTGTTGCGAAAGTAAAAGGACCTTTTTTTATTTGTTTGATTAGAGGAATAGTGTTATTTTTACCCTTCACTCAACACTTTTTTTTCATGAAAAGCTATATCTTATTGACCTTTATTGCAGTATTATTTACTTCAATAATTGTAAATGCCCAAAACACTACTTACGATTCGTTGTTACTCGATCAAAAATTTGCCCGCTTGAAATTTCAAATAGATTCCTTATCGAAAGTGGTAACTAGTCAAACCAATACTATAAATAAGCTAAACCAAGTACAGATAAGTGATTCATTGCAAAAGAAAATTATAAAGTCGGAAAAGGAAATTATGATTGTGCGTCATAATTTATATAAAATGTATAAGCAAAATCAGGTAGCAAATGGGTTTACGATAGCAGGAGTGGCTTCTGTAGCCTTAGGATTTATTTTCCTTACTCAATCTGACTATGGAGGAGTAAATACTGCAGGTATTGTTTTATCACTAGGAGGAAGTTTTATGGCTACTGTAATCGCCCCAATTCTTAGAGCGGATTCAAATAGATTTCTTGGTAGTGCAGGTAAAAAGTATAGAAGAGTAAAAGAATAATTATTATTTTTATAATTATAACTTCTGATTTTCAATTAGATTAAGTAATTTTTCAACTATAATATCTTTTGAAAATTCTTTTTCTGCAAGCATCCGTGCATTATGTTGTGCGGTAGTCAATAGATTTTTGACGTTCGTATAAGGCATGATTTTATTGATAAAATCATCAGGTTTTTCTGGATCATAATAAAATCCACATTCATTTTTTTCGATTAATTCTTTCGTCCATCCTTTAGTATTACTAATGCAAAGTTTTCCAGAAGCTAGAGCATCAAAAAATTTATTTGGACTGTTTGTTTCCATTATTGGTTTTTTAGCAAAAGAAATATATACAGCATCCGTAATTGTTAACATTTCATGAAGACTATACTTATTAATAAATCCTATAAATGTAATATTTGTGAGATGTAGATTTTTAACTTTTTCTTTTATCATAAAAAGTTCAGAACCTTTGCCTGCTATTATAAAATGAATATGTTCAATTTTATTTTTTGATAACGATAAGGCAGCATCTATGAGATATTCTAGATGATTGGCTTTTCCAATAGCTCCAAAATAACTGATTACAAATTTTCCTTTTACGTTAAACTTATCTTCTAATCTAAGTGTTTTTTCTTCTGGATGAAAAAAAACACAATCAGAAAAATTAGGAATTAAATAGATATCTTTTTTAGGGACTATATTTTTAATACTTTCTTCTATTCCTGGAGATAAGGCAATGATTTTAGTGGCTTTTTTATAAATTTTTTTTTCAAGATAAAATAAATATTTCTTTATGAAATAATTCTTAATTAACCCCATTTGTATAGGAGCTTCTGGCCAAAGATCACGTACTTCGAAATAAAAAGGAATTCTATACATTCTTTTTAGCCATATAGCAATAATCCCTATCGTAAGCGGAGTAGACGTAGCATAACATAAATCTACATATTCAATTTCGGTGGCCTTAATGTAGGCTCTATAAATGAATTTTATAAAAGAAAGTAGACGACCAATGAAATTTAAATTATTCTCATAAAATACGGGTAGGTAATGTACTTTTATACCCTCCACATTTTCAAAATGATAAACAGGATGGTTATGAGATGTAATTACTTCTACTTCATGACCTGCCTCTACAAGAGATTTGGCCAAATGATAGGATCGAATAGCACCACCTTTTTCAGGTGTCAAAAAATACTGATGTAGGTAAATAATTTTCATTTAAAATTCGTTTTGCAACCAGTTAGTAAGAACGATTAAAGACCATAATTCTGATGTATAATCTTTTTTGTTTAATAAATGATCTGATAACATCTTGTTTACTATTTCAAATGAAATATAATTGTATATACTACTATTTTTGTTTTCTATATGTTGTAAAAGGTATTTTGATTGCTTTTCTTTTATCCATTTCCCTACAGGCATTCCAAAACCTTCTTTTTTTCTTGATGTAAACTCTTTACCTCCCAAACTTTGTAAAATTTCTTTTAAGATCCATTTTTGTCCATTTTTAAGAAGAAATGCGCTTGAAGTAGTTGATAGATAGTTTGTCAAATTATTGTCAAGATAAGGTACTCTTACTTCTAAACTTTTTAGCATAGACATTTTATCTGTCAACATTAGTATGTCGGAAACCAGGTATTCGTTGCGGTCTTTTGTTAATGCCAAATCCAGCAGTTTTTTATTGGAATATTTTTCGGAAGAATTAGTTAGTGTAAAAGAAGAAAATAAATCAGCTGGAAAATTTTGGCTTCTAAAATTGTCATACGTTTCAATAGGATCTGTAGTGATTTTTGAGGTAAATTTATTCCATAGTCTGGCTTGCTTTCTTAGGGGATGTGAAAATCCTTCAGGTATTAATCCACTAATTGCACTAGATGACTTTATGAGAAAATTATTTCCATAAAAAGTAGTAAGGTATTTATTATAAGCCCAATGGCGGTTGTATCCTGCAAACCATTCGTCTGCACCTGCTCCAGAAAGTGCTACACGTATACTTTTTGAAGCATGAGTAGAAAGCAGCCAAGTAAGCAATAAGGCACTATCACCTATCGGCTGATCCAGTTGATGAAATAATTCTTCTGAATGAGTTAATATCTCTGAGTCTATAGAAATTTGTGAATGCTCACTGTTGTATAACTTCGCTGCTTTCTCTGCATATAAATAATCGTTGGTGCCAAAATTACGGTCTTCTGAACTATTGATTACTGAAAAAGAAGGAATGTTTTTTATTCCCATTTCATTTGTAATAGCAAGTAATAGTGTGGAGTCAATACCTCCACTAAGGAATATTCCATTACTTACATCAGATCGTAGTTGGCTTTCCACTGCTTTGAAAAGTAATTTTTTAACATCATGTACAACAGTACTAGCGTTTTGTTTTTCTACAGCAGAAGTTTCAATCTGGAACCACTTTTTAAGTTGAACAAATCCTTCCTTTATCTCTAATAAATACCCAGGTTCAACTTCTAAAATATTTTTATAAAACGTCTCAGGTCGCTGGGCATATTTATATTTTAGGTAGTGAGGAATTTGTTTGCTGTTAAATTCTTTTTTTATCAAGCCAGCAGATAGTATTCCTTTTATTTCGGAAGAAAGCAATAAAAAATTAGTGTTGTCCGAATAATAAATAGGTTTTATGCCATGACGATCTCTGGCAACTAGTGTTATTCCTGTTTTGGAATCATAAAAAACAAAAGCAAACATTCCATTAAGTTCTTTTATCCCTTCTATTCCATATTCAATAAGGTGATAAAGCAGCACTTCACTATCAGAAGAGGTAAGGAATGTATATTTTTCAGCTAAATGCTTACGGAGTTCTTGATAATTATAAATTTCACCATTGAATGATAAACAATAGCGGCCGTCATAGGAAATAAAGGGTTGGTTAGCGTTGTCTGAAGTATCAATTATTTTAAGCCTGTTATTTCCAATATAAATAACGTTGGTAGAAAAGTCATATTTTCCAAAACGGCTCGAGTCTGGACCTCGGTGGTTTGTTGCAGCATTCATTTTCCGGATGATTGTTTCATCTAGTAAATGTTTTTTATCAATAACTAAGTTAATGCCGCACACGTTGAGTTAAAATTAATACCTGGAGTAGTTAATATCCTATTCCTTTTTTGTAATTTAAAATTTAAAATCAAGAATATAAAATTTATTACCATGACAATTGAAGAAGCACAAAAGACAGTAGACCAATGGATCAACACAATTGGAGTTAGATATTATAGTGAACTTACCAATATGGCTATTCTTAGCGAAGAAGTAGGAGAGGTGGCCCGCATAATAGCTCGAAAATATGGTGACCAGTCTTTTAAAGAATCTGACAAAGAAGTCAATCTTGCTGATGAAATGGCGGATGTGTTGTTTGTACTTATTTGTCTTGCCAATCAGACTGGAATAAATTTAACAGATGCTTTAAAAAATAATTTAGATAAAAAGACCTTAAGGGATAAAGATAGACATCTGAACAATGATAAATTAAAATAGGGTACTAGAAAACTATTTACTTAGTTATTTTCATTTCTATAGAAATAGGCACATAATCCTCCTGCCATGGCTCCAAATAGATGTCCTTGCCAAGATATATTTGGCTTTCCTGGAAATATTCCCCAGATGATACTGCCATAAACGATGGTAACTAAAATAGCTAATAGAATTGCTTTAAATTCTCTTCTAAATAAGCCATTAAAAAAAATGAAACTCGCAAATCCATAGATTAATCCACTAGCACCTATATGACTGGAATTTTCTCCTATTACCCATACACAAACCCCTGAAATTAAATAAACCCAAACGAAAATTTCAAAAGCGATTGTTCTGTAAAAATTAAAAACAATAATGCCTAATATTAATATTGGAATTGAGTTGGAAAATAAATGAACAAAATTAGCATGAATAAGTGGCCCTGTTAAAATTCCTATAAGGCCATAACTAGTTCTGGGAACAATTCCTAAATGGCTAAAGTCAAGAGAAAATAGTATTTCTATTGCTTTTACTAACCATAAGATCCCCACAAATAAAAAGGGAAATACTAAACTATCGGTTGCTTTTTTTTGATCTGACACTTAAATAAAATATAGAATTCTACGTTATACTATGAAAAAATTCTTATATTTAATAATGTAACGTTTATTGTTTATGAAAAATCTTCTTTTAACTTCTATACTTTCCATATTCGTGCTTTCTGTTTTAGTAAGTACAAATAGTTATGCTACAATACCCAAAAAGAAAACGAGTCTGGAAAAAAGAATGAAGAAGCAAAATAAGAAAAAGAAGAAGAAAGGGGATAATACTTGTCCGAAACTGGATTGTTAATTCGAAGTGGGGAATGTTAATCATAAATTATGATTGAATTTACAACTCATAATTTATGATTAACAAATTCAAGATATCTATTTATGTCTTTTTTCTAATACTTCAATAATTTCGTCGAGGTCAATGTTTTTTTGTTCTAATAAAACTAGATAATGAAACATTAAATCTGCAGCTTCTCCTATAAATAATTCTTTATTGTCGTCTTTCGCTTCTATTACTAGCTCTACAGCTTCTTCCCCAACTTTCTGAGCTATTTTATTCACTCCTTTCGCAAAAAGAGAACTTGTATAGGATTGATCTGTTGGATTGTTTTTTCGTTCCTTAATTATATTTTTTAAATGAGTAAGGAAAGTGGTTTTATCTTGGTTTTTTTCTGACCAACAAGTATCCGCTCCCGTATGGCAGGTAGGACCCATTGGATTTACCTTAATAAGAAGACTATCTTGATCACAGTCAAGGAGGATCTCTTTCACCATCAAGTAGTTTTCAGATGTTTCCCCTTTTGTCCATAACCTTTGTTTACTTCTGCTAAAGAAAGTTACTTTCCCTTCTTGTTTAGTTTTATCTAACGCCTCTTGGTTCATATAACCAAGCATTAACACTTTGTTAGTATTCGCATCCTGAATCACTGCTGGAACTAGTCCATCGGATTTGGTGAAATCAATATTCATTATTTTCAATAGTTTAGGCTGTAAAGGTAAGAATATTATTATTCTGTAGCGAAAATCTTACTATAGTATAGATTAATTGTACATTTTAGGGAAACAAATAAGTTATTTAAGTAAGTTTTAGGTGTTTTATAAAAATAAATTCCTATATTCGTTCCTTGTTTGTTGAACTATTAATCCTAACGTTATGAAACTGACTTATGTTATTTTGTTTGCTTTGGTAATGTTCCTAGCATCTTGCATGGCTTCTCACACTTGTCCTACTTACATGAAGAAGGACAACAAAGAAGTTGCGAAAAGAGCTTAATTACTGAGCATAAAAGGTTGTGTTATTTATAGAGTTGAATACGTGTATTCAACTCTATTTTATTTTTAGGATTTTCCGATTTCAAACGGATCCAAAATGATATGCGACCAGCCATGAACATCGCTGTCGTTGGCATTTTTCTTTCTTTCTTTCATTGCACTAGTTACCTTTTTACTAAAAGTCCAACAAGTACTTTGTCTAAGTTGTAATAATTGAGATAGTTCTAACGAAGTGATTTTACCTTTATTAGCATATACAAGAAAGACCATATAAAAGGCTTTCACAACATCAAATTTTAGCCTATGGAATATAGTAAAAGCAGTTGGAGATTCATCATATCTACATCTAGTACAACGACGAGAGTATTTATCTTTCCCTTCGCAAAACCTAGCATGATTGCATTTGCGGCATATATACCCTTTGTCCCATTTTAATTCAGATAGATAGCGGTAACATGATTCTTCTCCAGGAAATATTTTACTGAATTCCTCAAAATCTACTTCCTCCACCATTACTCGTGCTTTCACGAGTTCTTTCACATTGTTTTGAAGTTTTCTATTGTCCGAATCAAGCAATAAATTCATTCGTGTAATCTCGTCAGATTGTAATCGGAGCTCTTCATTCATTTCTTCGAGTTGATGATTTTTTTCAGCAATCTCAAAGGTTCTTTCTTTAACTTTATTTTCTAGTTCGCGATTTACTTTATCTTTTAGTTTTTCGTTTTCTTGTAGCTGTACAATCATCTGCTCTTGCACCTTCTCCCGCTCAGCTCTTATGATTTTGATTCGATCACCTAATGCAAAAGACAAAATCACGATTTCAAAAATAAGACCTATGTTAAACGAATAAACTGTAAAAATATCTGACCAATGTATAATGCCACTCATTCTGAAAATCATGAAAATTATACTCATAAACATAAATGAATATCCTACAAGATAATATCGGGCTTGACGAAATCCTTTACGCAAACATAGGATTGCCGAAAGATAGATGATGATAAATGGAATTATATATAAGGGAAAATTCCATTGAAGATTTAAAATCGTTACATCTAAGAGATAGAAGACAACATACACTGCTATTATAATATCGAGTATTCTATTTAATTTAGGAAGGTTATTTTTTAATTCTAGAAATGCTTTTGAGTATACAGCAAAACTTACTAGCAATAATAGTGGTGAACTTCTACTTATCCAATTATTCAATGCGGGATAATCTGACCAAAGATATTGAAACCCTGTTCCATCTTCCGCTAAAGAAATTACGCAACAACAAATTACATATATCACATATAACAGATATAC
>JANOTP010000034.1:0-11174 GCA_031416415.1 Cytophagales bacterium
TGCTGGTCTTACCTTAGGAGAAGACGGTGCTACTCACCAAATCCTTGAAGATTTAGGAATGATGAAAATGCTTCCAGGAATGGTCGTGATCAATCCTTGTGATTTCAATCAAACGAAAGCAGCTACAATTGCTATCGCTGACTATGTAGGACCTGTATACTTACGTTTTGGTCGTCCTGTTGTACCTAACTTTACAGCTGCTGATCAAAAATTTGAAATTGGTAAGGCTTGGATGGTAAACGAAGGTAAAGACGTTTCTATATTTGCCACAGGTCACTTGGTTTGGGAAGCAATCCTAGCAGGTGAAATGCTTGCTGAAAAAGGAATTGATGCGGAGATTATCAATATTCACACCATCAAACCTCTTGACGAAGCTGCTATTCTTGCATCTGTTAAAAAAACAGGCTGTGCGGTTTCATGTGAAGAACATAATATATTAGGTGGTCTTGGTGAAAGTATCGCTCATGTTCTAGCGTCTAATTTTCCAGCTCCTCAAGAGTTTGTAGGTACAAAAGATACGTTTGGTGAGTCTGGTACTCCAGATCAATTGATGGAAAAATATGGTCTGAAAGCAAAAAATATCGTTGATGCTGCTATAAAAGCGATGGGTAGAAAAAAGGCTTAAGTTGTCACTCGACTTCTCATAACTAGTTAAAGAGAGCTCTTCTGTAAAGTAGAGCTCTCTTTTTTTGAAATAACAGCAAGAGTAGAAAGTAGATCTTTTTCCTTGATCCAGTAGTGGTGTTCCCACCAAGGAACTTGTTAATAGAGAATTATAGAGTTGTACTAACTCAGTAGTGTGTATAACTTATCCTTCTATACTTTATAGTATTCTTTCACCTTATATCTTTTTTTTTATATTTTTGAATGAAACTGTACAATACCTAAGATAAAAGTTTCGTTAGAGGGATAACAGGTTTTGAATAAGATGAATTACAAAAAGATATATACGTCTATTAGTATTGTCTTGATTTCCATAATTGGAGTGTTTGCGCAAAACACCCTTGTGAAAACTTCAGACGATGACCTTTTTAGAAAAGGTCTGGAATTACTTGACAAAGAAAAATACGGGGCCGCCCGAGAAATTTTTAGCCAGTTTATACTCACACAACCTTCTACGCTGAAATCTATAGATGCAGAATACTATGTAGCCTATTGTGCGCTGAGTTTGTTTAATAAAGACGGTGAAGACTTAATAACAGATTTTACGAGGAAATATCCTTATCATCCCAAATCAGCGCTTGCTTATTATGATCTTGGAAATTTGTATTACACAAATAAGAAATACGATAGAGCAATAGAGTATCTCGAAAAAGTTAACGTTGAAGCGCTTTCTGATAAACAGAAGATCGAGGCAAAATTCAAACTTGGTTATTCTTATTTTACAAAAAAAGATTTCGAAAAAGCCGCACCTTGTTTTAATGAAATAAAAATTAAAAATAACAAGTATACTTATGCTGCAAGTTATTATGCAGGATATTCTGAATTGAAAAACGGTGATTATGCAGACGCTTTAACAGATCTGTCGAAAGCTGAAACCAATGAGGATTATAAGAATCTTGTTCCTCACATGATTACAAATATATACTACCGTCAAGGAAGGTATGACGAAGTAATCACATACGGAGAGACGGTATTGCAAAATTCAGATACTCAAATAAAGTCAGAAATAAGTTTAATGGTAGCAGATGCTTGGTATCTTAAAAGAGACTATAAAAAAGCGCTTGAACATTTTAATAGATATTTGACCGATGAAAAAGTAACTTCTACAAGAGAAATTAACTATAGGATAGGGTATTCTCAATACAAGAATGATAAGTTTGAAGATGCCGTAAGTACTTTTAAAAATTTGGCATCCAATACCGACACACTTGGGCAATCTTCAGCATTTTATCTTGGACTTTCTTATTTAAAAATCAATCAAAAAGAATTTGCCTTAACATCTTTTGATCAAGCGCGTAGGTTAGATTTTAATAAAAGAACAAAAGAAGAGTCCTTGTTTTATTTTGGGAAAGTAAATTTTGATTTATTACGTTACCATGATGCAATAAGTCCTCTTAAAGAATTTGTTACCAACTACACTACTAGTGTTAGGTACGATGAAGCAAATGAATTATTAACAGAAGCTTTTTTGAAAACAAACGACTATGCAGAAGCTATTGCTTTTATCGACGGTTTAAAAAATCGTAGTACTCGAATTAATAATGCGTATCAGAAGCTAGCGTATTACAGAGGTACTGAGTTTTTTAACAATGGGCAATACAGCGAAGCTAAAGGTATGTTTAGCAAGTCTATGTTGTTCAATTTTGACAGAGAAATATATGTTGCCGCAGCCTACTGGAAAGCAGAAGTATATTCTATTAATAAAGACTACGATGAAGCAATTAATGCTTACGCATTAGTTTTTGATAAAACAGGTGACGACGATAATCTTTTTCATCTTAAATCCCGATATGGAATTGGGTATGCTTATTTTGAAACAAAAAAATACGAGAAAGCACTTCCTCACTTTCGTGAATACACTAAAAAATTGGCAAACGCTAACGACAAGATGTTTTATAATGATGCCATTTTGAGAATGGCTGATCTGTATTATGTAAATAAAAAATATTCAGAAGCACTAAAGTATTATGATTTAGCCATAAAAAATTTCACAACGGATATAGATTATGCTTTTTATCAGAAAGGAATTGTACAAGTTTATGAAGATAAATTGGCGGAGGCTAAAGTTTCTTTTGAAACAGTAATAAATAAATTCCCTTCGTCTCTTTATTACGAAGGAGCAATTTATCAAAAAGCACAATTAGATTCTAGAAACAATGAGTTGAATCTTGCTTTACAAGGCTTCTCCCAGCTTATCGGCAAAAAACTTAACAATCATCCCTATGAACCAAATGCTTTATTAAAGAGAGCACTTATATACAATGATTTAAAGAAACACGAAGAGGCATTACTTGATTATAATAAATTACTTGATCTGTATTCTGATCTACCTCTCTACGAAGATGCATTAAGAGGAGCACAAGAAACGTATAAACTTCTTGGAAGAAGCGAAGAAATTTTACCTCGATTAGAAGAACTTAAAGAAAAAAGTAGTAACAATAATACTGTTTTGCTGGAAGACGTTGCATTTGAATCCGCAAAAAATTTGTATGACGAAGGTAAATACAGTAAAGCCGCTACGTTATTTGAAAGTTTTCTTAAAAAATACCCCGAAAGTTTTAACGTTGTCGACGGTCGTTATTTTTTAGCGGATTCTTATTATCAATCTGGCGATTCCGAAAATGCATTAAAATTTTATCAAGCTGTTGTAAACGAAAAGAAAAGTTCATTTATCAATAAATCCCTTCAACGACTAGCGGATATTCATTTTAAAAATCAAAAATATTCAACCGCTCGTGATTATTATACATTGTTTAATTCAAATTCAAAAAGTAAAAAAGAAAAGAACAATGCCATGTTAGGGTTAATGGAGACTTATTATATGTTATCCCAGTACGACTCTACAACGTATTATGCTGAAGAGGTTTTGAAAAATGGAAACATAAATATTAATGCGGAATCGAAAGCCAATTTATTTCTAGGAAGAGCTGCCTATTCAAAAGGTGATTATGAAAAAGCAACTGCTTATTTTACAAATTTAATTACCTATAACGATGAATTGCTGTCAGCCGAGGCTCAATATCATATAGCTGATATTCAATATAAACAAAAAAACTATAAACAATCGATCGAAAGTCTCTATTTTTTAAATAATAATTTCTCATCTGATGAGTATTGGCTAGGGAAATCGTTTCTATTAATAGCTGAAAACTTGATCGCTCAGAATGAGTTGTTTCAAGCAAAAGCTACATTTAAATCTATTATTGCCAATTCAAAAAATAAAGAAATTATAGGTAAGGCCCAAGTCAGGCTAGATGAATTGGAAAGCCAAGGAAAGGAGGAAGGAAATGAGTAAGTATAAATTTTTGAAAATGAAATTAAGATTCATTCTATTGCTTTCATTTATATTAATTACATCGATTTCTTTTGCTCAGGACGATGATAATTTGAAAGGTGAACTTGTTATAAAAAAAGAAGCTAAGATTGAATTAGGACCCGTAAATCGAAATTTTGAAAAAATAAATAATATACAACCTTCGCAACCACATAAGCCACTTGAATATAAGGCTCAAGAGGTAGAATTGCTATTACCAAAACTTGATACAAAAGTTAAAGTAAGACCTTTAGGAGAGGAAACGATATCAAAATTATATGGTGATTATTTAAAATTGGGATTTGGTAATTATACAACACCTTATATAGAAGCTTTTTTTAATAATAAAAGAGATGAAAAATATGCTTACGGAGCACATGTAAAACATTTTTCTTCTAAAAATGGACCTGTAAAAAATTCAGGGCAGAGTGAAAATTTAATGTCACTCTATGGTCGTTACATTGGTAAGACCGCTGTTCTAAGAGCAAATGCCACCTACCAAAGAAATCGTTATAACTTTTATGGTTACGATCATGTTCGTGAGCCTTCTGCAAATAAAGACACTTTGAAGCAACTATTTAATTTGTACACTGTTTCTATTGGTATAGAAAACAAGGACAAAACGAGTAATTTAAATTATGTTACGGATTTAAATTATTATTCTTTTGCAACGCATACAAAAGCAACTGAAGGTGAGATTTTGTGGAATTTAAAGTCTGATTATAGTATCGATGGAGACAAAAGAATACTTTTAGATGGAGCAATTTCCGTAAGTAAACGTTCTGATTCTTCTTCTATAAATCGAACATTGATTATCGCTAAGCCAGCATTTTTATACAAAGTAGATGAAAAACTCACTATTGTGGGAGGTTTTAATATTGCCTATGCCAACGATACCATTAAGGACTATTCAAAGTTTCACCTTTATCCAAGATTGAATGCTGAGTATAAATTATCGGGCAATAAATTAATAGCCTTTGCTGGTTTTGATGGGGATATGCAAAAAAATACTCTAAGAATACTTTCAAAAGAAAATCCATACATAAGTTCAGATATACCACTTTTTCATACTAATAAAACAAGTGATTTTTATGCTGGATTCAAAGGGGGGCTCAAAGGAGGTATAAGTTATAAGATTAAAGCATCTAGTGCCAATTATAAATATCAATATTTCTTTAATAATTCCGTATTGGATACCTCAAAATTTAGTGTTCTCTACGATAAAAGTAATGTAAACATCATTAACCTAGGAGGTGAACTTGGATATGAACTTAGCGGTAGTTTCCGTTTAGCCTTAGCGGGTGCTTATTTTAAATATTATACAAATGAAATAGAGAAGCCTTGGCATCGCCCTGATTTTACAGGATCTGTGCTTGCAACATATAATTTGAATAAAAAAGTGTATTTTAACGCTGATTTTTACTATATTGGCGGACTAAGAGGTAAAAATTATCTTTCGGGGCAGGAAATTAAGTTGAACGGAATAGCTGATTTGAATCTGAAAATAGATTATTTATTTTCAAAATCGTTCTCAGCATTCATAGAAGCGAATAATATCCTGTCTAAAAAATATCAACGCTATACCTATTATTCTACTAAAGGAATAAACGTATTGGCTGGTTTAACGTATTCATTCTAATGCAGATAGAAAATTACATACAAAGGTTATTATTTGAGCACAATTGTGTAGTGATTCCTGATTTGGGTGGGTTTATCGCAGAATTCAAAAGTGTTGAAATACATCCTATTACGCATAGATTTACGCCTCCTTTAAAACGAATTGCTTTTAATGAGCAGCTGAAAATAAACGACGGATTATTAGCTAACACCATAGCGAGAGAAGAAGGATTACAAATGGCAGATGCCCTTGAGGCCATCAAAAAATTTGTAAAAACAGTACGCGAAGAATTACGTAATAACAATAATTATATATTTCAAGAGATTGGTAAACTGTATTATAATGTTGAAAATAGATTGGAATTTGAACCAGACAAACAAGTTAATTATTTGGAAGACAGTTTTGGCTTTCAGGAATTATTTTTCAAACCTATAGATCGAAAATTAGCGGACATGACAACACCACAAAGACCAGTTAGGCCTGTTGTAAGAAAACAAATCACACCTACTGCGCAGTCACAAAAAGAAATACCTACTGACCTTTCTTCTGAAAATAAAGGAGCTGGGTTGAAAATGGTTTTGATTATAATCCCATTACTGCTATTGGTTGCAGCCGGAGCCCTTATTGTGCATTCTAAAAACAACAATACTAGTTTGGCTAGTTTAACTCTTTTTGGAGGAAATAAAGAAGAAGTGAAAATAGTAGCTCCTGTTAAATCCGAAGAAGCTTTATTAGAAGATTCTATAGCCGAGCTAGATCAAGCGGACAGTATCGCTACTTATTCTGAAGAAATCTCTACTGAGATAGGAGGGACAACTGTTTTTCAAAAAGAGGAGAATCCAGCTAAACAAAATCTAATTGATAAACAAAAAGAACTTTCCGAAAATACTTCAAATGATAAAAAGAAAGAAGATATTGGTGCCTCCACTGCCCAACAAGGTAGATTTTTTGTTATTGTAGGATCATTCATTAGCCGTGACAATGCTTATAAATTCAGAAATAAAATAGCTGGTAATGCAAGTAATGTAACTGTAATAGAACCTTCTCCAGATAATAAATTTTATAAAGTGGCAATAGCCGATTTTGAAAATAAGGACGATGCCTTTAAGAAAAAAGCGGAAGTAACTTCTGATTTTGGAAGTTCTGTTTGGATTATGGCATATTAAAATCAACTACAACCTGCTAGAAAATGTTAACCAATCTATTCTTACAGATAAATGCGACATCGACTAGTGAAGAAATTTTTAAGGGAGGAAAGCATAAAGTAGAAGCTTTGTCACTTATAGAGCTTACTATAAAAGGTGGTTGGGTGATGATTCCAATTGGAATACTATCTATAATAGCTGTTTATATAATCATTGAAAGAACTCTTACCCTCAAAAAGGCTGATAAAGATCCAGAACGTTTTATTGAAAAAATAAAATCACTCGTAGCAAATGGTAATATTTCGGGTGCGCTTAGTCAATGCCAGGAATTTGATACCCCTTTTTCTAGAATGATTGAAAAAGGTATTACTAAAATAGGTACTCCACTTACTAATATTCAAGCTTCTGTTGAAAATGTTGCCAAATTAGAAGTGTTTAAATTGGAAAGAAATCTTAGTATTCTAGCCACTATTTCTGGTGCAGGTCCTATGTTAGGTTTTTTTGGTACCGTTACAGGAATGGTACAAGCTTTTATGGCTATTTCTCAAGTAGACGGAATGGTGAGCCCTAAGTTACTATCTTCTGGTATGTATGAAGCAATGATTACTACAGTTGGAGGGTTAATAGTGGGTATTGTCGCTTATGTAGGATATAATTATCTTGTCTCAAGAGTAGATAATATTATTCATAAAATGGAGTATAGTTCTATTGAGTTTATGGAACTTTTACAACAACCCAAGTAACATGAAGCTAGAAAGGAAAACAAGGGTTACAACTGAGTTTAGTCTGGCTTCCATGACAGATTTAATTTTTTTGTTGCTTATATTTTTCATGTTGACCTCAAATTTTGTAACTCCTTCAGCAATGCCCATAAATCTTCCGAAATCAGATATTATGGCAAATGAAAAAATGAATATCGCCGTGACCATCACTGCTGATCTTGATTACTATATCAACAACACACAGACCTCTCTCGAAGCCCTTGAAGGACAATTAAAACATGAAATGGGAGTTGATAATAAATTGGTGGTATTGATGGTAGATGAAACAGTTCCTGTAAAATATTTTGTAAAAGTAGCAGGGATTGCCAACAAGTTGGGTGCAAAAGTTTCGATATCAACCGAACCCGAATAGTTATTTATACGTTAAGTTATTAATATGAAGGAAAATACAAAAGATAACGATAAGAAAGAGCTAAAGAAAAATGAACGTATAGGGATGATTTTTTCTATATCGATTCATGTGATTGTGTTAGCGCTATTTTTATTACCATCAGGTTGCAACCCTACAGGAGAACCTATTGCTGGATTGCCTTTGCCAGGGATGGAAATAAACCTTGGTTTTGTTGAGGAAGGTTCAGGTGATATACAAACTGCAAGCGATGAGGAGGTCATAGAATCTGCTATTGAAGAACCTCAAGAGGAGGTAACTGAGGAAGCACTCGTGACAGAGGATAAACTTATAACTTCTCAAGAAAGTCCTCATGAGATCAATACCCCTGAAACCAAAGAAACCCCAAAAGAAAAAACAGAAGCGGTTAAAGAAAAGAAAACCGAAGTTGTAAATTCAAAGAATGCTTACACAAACCCTACTAAAAGTTCTTCAGACGGAGAAACAACTAAAAAAGGAGATCAAGGCAAAGAACATGGAAATCCTGATTCTAGAAATATGTACGATGGTAAAGGTAAAGATCCAGGAAAAGGTAATGGTGGAGCTGGTGGAGTAAGTATGGATCTTCCTGGTTGGGAATGGGATTCAAAACCTAGTAAAATAGATCCTACTAGTGAAAGCGGTTTTGTGTTGTTTGAGTTTTATATTGACGATGACGGGAATGTAATTCGTACTAAAGAATTAGAAAGTCGTAATCTGGCACCTACTGAAAAGAATTTCTATAAAAAACAATTACAAGAAACATCGTTTCATTTGAAAGATTCTCGCGCTAGACCTGCAAAAGAAACTCGAGGTGTATTTAGATTTGAAATTCGAACGAAATAACGTATGACACATTTCATAGCTGATATAGATCTTGTATCTCCTTACAGTGAAGATTTCATTACCTTAATCCCTTTTCAAAGGGAAAAAATAGACGCCATGATGGGGGAAGGTATTATTGTGTCTTATAGCCTTTCTCTGGATCGTTCTAAACTTTGGGTAACATTTATTGCAGAATCCGAAGAAGAAGTATATGATTATATTGGTTCTTTTCCATTAATAGAATTTATGGAACCTACCGTGCACGAGCTAGCTTTTCATAATAGCATTAGCAATAATTTTCCAGTTATTTCCCTTAATTAATAAGGGACGGAATTGTTATTCTAAAATGCTCAGGTTTATTTCCATCCACCTCCTAAAGCTTTGTAAATATTTATAATTGAATTGTACTGTCGTTGTTTTATTTCAATCAGTTCTAGTTTAGATTGAAGCGCATTTTTTCTAGTAATAATAATTTCAAGATAGTTAGCTCTACCTGTTAAATATAATTCCGAAGAAGTTTCGATTGCGTTGGTTAAGACAGCAACCTCTTCGTTTTTTAGTTTATAAATTTGTTCGAGATTATTGATATTTAGTAGTTGATTGTAAACTTCAACATAACCGTTAATAATGGTTTTTTGATAATTGTATAGCGCCTCGATTTGTGTGGCATTGGCATTTCGGAAATTAGCTTTGATAGCACTCGTGTTTATTAAGGGAGCTGTAAGACCTCCTAATACAGAGTATGCCAACGACTGTGGTGACAATAAATAAGAAGCGTTAAACGATTGAAGTCCTATACCTGCATTAATATTTAGAGAAGGATAAAAAGCTGCTTTAGCTGCTTTTGTATTGGCTTTAGAGGCTGTTAATTCATATTCTGCTTGTCGTATATCAGGGCGATTAGTTAATAAGTCTGCAGGTATCCCTACTTTGATAGTGGAAGGTACGGATTGATTAAAAGCTAATTTATCTCTTTTAATTGGCTGAGGATATCTACCTAGTAGAAAATTTAATTTATTTTCACTTACATATATTTTTTGTAAAATTTCAATTTCTAAACTTCTTGAATTTAAAACCTGTGCTTCAAATTGTTTTACAACCAATTCATTTGTTCTGCCCGCTTCTTTTTGAAGAATAATAATTGCTAATTGATTGTTTTGGAGAATGACTGTTTCTTTGATAATATCTAATTCATTATCTAAAGCTAAAAGTTCATAATAAGTAATAGCGATCTCTGTAATTAAATTTGTAATCATCCAATTTCTTCCCTCAACAGAGGCAAGATATTTTGAAATAGCAGCTTTCTTTTTGTTTCTTAATTTTCCCCAAACATCAATTTCCCAAGAAGTCTGAAGACCTAAATAATAGTCAGGTAAATGCTCTGGAATGATTTGGTCTTTGGAGATGTTGGGTGAAAATTTTGTATCGTAATTTCCTACCCCATCCATAGTATGTTTCCCAAATCTTCTTTGCCCTACGCTGCCCGTGCCTGTTAAGTAAGGCATGTAAAGACCTTTAGTATATTTTACTTGAGCACGAGCCATCTCTATTTTTTGATACGACATCATTAAGTCAAGGTTGTTAGCAAGAGCTGTATCTATTAAACTCGTGAGTGTTGGGTTTGTGAAATAATTTTTCCAATTGATGGAAGTAGAATTTGTTGAATCTTTTAATCCGTTAAATGTTTCGGGAATATTTTTAAGTACAGGCTGCGTAGCTATTTTTGTGGATTTACAATTGGTAAATACCCAACATGAAATAACTATATATACAATTGAATAATAGGAGAGCCTATTTATTTTTTTAGTGTGCATGTTTTTCCGTTTTCTTTTTCTTAAACGATAATTTTTCATCCAATGTAGCTACAATAACATAAAGCCCTGGAATGATAATAACACCAAAGACGGTTCCGAAGATCATACCTCCAGCAGCAGCAGTACCAATTGTTTTATTTCCTATAGCACCAGCACCAGAGGCAAGCATTAAAGGAATTAAACCTGCCACAAAAGCAAATGAAGTCATTAAAATTGGGCGGAACCTAGACACTGCTCCTTCCATAGCAGCTTGTAAAGGAGTGCGCCCTTCTTTTTGTCGGATGATAGCGAACTCGATAATTAGAATAGCATTTTTACCCAACAAACCAATAAGCATGACCAATGCTACTTGAGCATAAATATTATTTTGTAATCCGAATACCATTAATAAGAAAAATGATCCAAATACTCCTGTTGGTAAAGATAGCAATACCGTTAAGGGTAAAAGAAAACTTTCATATTGGGCTGATAAAATTAAGTATACAAATACTAAACAAAGAATGAATATATACATTGCCTGATCTCCTGATGAAATTTCATCTCTAGTCATACCAGACCATTCATAGGTATAACCTCTTGGTAGATTTTCTTTAGCTACTTCTTTAATTGCTGCTATAGCACTACCACTGCTATATCCAGAAGCAGGC
>JANOTP010000035.1:0-3981 GCA_031416415.1 Cytophagales bacterium
AGATTCAAGGTTTTTTTGATTTTCCAGTTGATCACTTAGATGGAGCAGCTATTTTTGTTCCTTATCTTCGTACATTAAATTTAGATAATTTAGTATTTGCTTCTCCAGACGTAGGAGGAGTAGCACGCACAAGGGCTTTTGCCAAAATCATGGAAAAAGATCTTGTCGTTATTGATAAGCATAGAAAAAGAGCTAATGAAGTTGCTTCTATGCAATTGATCGGTAATGTAGAGGGTGCAAATGTGGTATTGGTTGATGATCTTATTGATACCGGTGGTACAATGAGCAAAGCAGCTCAATTGCTTATGGATCAAGGAGCTATAAGCGTACGCGCAGTTTGTACGCATGCTGTTTTGTCTGGTAAAGCTTATGAAAATATTGAAGGTTCTATGCTTACTGAATTAGTGGTAACCGATACTATTCCATTGAAGAAAGAAAGTCATAAAATAAAAGTTTTGACAGTTTCTGAGCTTTTCGCCAAAGCAATCAGAAAACTACAGGACAACGATTCGATTAGTTCTCTATTTATTATTTAGAATAAGTAGTATAAAAATATTGTCTGCTGTATAAAATAAGCAAAAGAGCAAGGATGTTTGCAGACGCATCGTAACTCTAAAAACAAAAAAAGTAAAACTATTATGAAATCATTAGAGATTATAGGGTTTAAAAGAGCAAATCTCGGTAAAGTTGATGCTAAGCAACTTAGATCGGAAACCAATGTTCCATGCGTATTATACGGTGGTAAAGAGCAACTTCACTTTCATACACCAGCGTTTCTTTTTAGAGACCTGATTTATTCTGGAGAAGTTCACACAGTAGCACTCACTGTTGATGGCGTAAGCTACAAATGCATCATGCAGGATGTTCAATTTCATCCAGTAAATGAAATGATCCTTCACGTTGACTTTCTTGAATTGAACGATGATAAAATCGTAAAAATTGATATCCCTGTTAAACTTGTAGGTACTGCTGTAGGAGTTATTAAAGGAGGTAAACTTGTTCCAAAATTGAAAAAGGTTACGTTAAAAGCACTTCCTGCTAATTTACCTGATTTTATTGAAGTTGATGTTACTGCACTTGAAGTAGGTAAATCTGTTAAAGTAAGTGATATCAAAACAAATAATTTTGAAATATTAAACGCAAAAGCTATTCCTTTAGCTACTGTCGTTTCAACAAGAGAATTAAAACAAGCAGTAACTGCTGACGCTAAAACTCCTGGTAAAAAATAGTTTTCTGTAAAGAGAATTTTATCAATAAAAATCCTACCCATTTTTGGGTAGGATTTTTTATTATCATCAAGTTGGAATTAGTTGTTGGTTATTCTGGAATTTGTAAATTTGTTTATGAAGTATTTAATATGTGGTCTTGGTAATATTGGTCCTGAGTACGCAAAAACTCGACACAATATTGGGTTTATGGTTTTAGATAAATTAGCGAAAGATCATGCTATTCAATTTGATTCAGACCGACTAGTTTTTCGCGCAGAATTTAAATTTAAAGGACGTCAATTATTTTTAATCAAGCCTACTACCTACATGAATCTTAGTGGGAAAGCAATAAATTATTGGTTGAAAGAATTGGATATACCAATTGAAAATTCCCTTACCATCACAGATGATATTGCCTTGCCTTTTGGTAAGCTACGTATGCGTGCAAAAGGATCAGCGGGAGGGCATAATGGATTAGGGAATATTCAGGAGATATTAGGTACTGATGCTTATCCAAGAATTCGTTTTGGAGTAGGGGGCGATTTTTCTAAAGGCCGTCAGGTAGATTATGTACTGGGCGAATTTGATTCGGGAGATGCCGCCGAATTGCCAATTTTTATTGATAAATCTTGCGAAGCTATTTTGTCTTTTTGTACAATTGGACTAGAGCGAACCATGAATACTGTTAACAGTAAGTAATATTTATTTTTAGTAAATGCGCTATTTCTAATGTATTGTTATCGGTTTTTTTTATTAAATATAGTTTTGTATTTTATTAATAATTTTTAGAAGAATATTAAATAATGTAACTATGTTAGTATAATCTGATTATTATTTTCTTAAGTTATATAGAAAAGTGTTAACTTATGCACCGAACTCAGAACCTCAAATTACTAATCTTCTAAATACTTTATCTGTTATGGCGGAAAAGAAAAATTCTATTGCAGTATATATATTAGGCTTCCTTATTTTTATTCAGCTTGGGGTAATAGTTTTTTTATTAGTTACACAGGATGATCAAAAAAAGGTTATTATTCAAAATGTTGATACCTCACAAAAGGATAGCTTAGAAATTGCAACAAAAATCGAAGAGTTTAGACTTGTAGGCGAAGAGTTAAAAAAGTTAAAAGCAGAGATGTTGGCAATGGGTATCAATAAAGATAGCATTGGTGCAGAATTGGATGAAATGCTAGAAGCTTTATGGCAGGCAGAGATGGGAGGGGCTATAACTATCGGAGACTTAAATGCGAAGATAGCAAAGTCCAAACAATTACTGGTCTTTAAGGATTTACAAATTAAACGATTGAAGGAAAAGTCTGATTCACTTTCCTTCGAAGCTAAAGTGTTAAACAGTGAAAGAGAATTTAAAGTACAGAAAATTTCAGATATATTAAATGACAATAGAGACCTTTCTGTAAAATTGAATATTGCTTCTAGAGTTAAAGCAGAAAATATTAAAATAACAGGTATAAATAAAAAGGAAAAAGTAATAGAAAAGGAAGTTTATAAAACGAAAGATTTAACTAAAATCAATATTAGTTTTAATTTAGAAGAGAATAAAGTAGCTAAGAAAAATAAAAAAATAATCATAATGTTTCGATTAATAGAAGCAGGAGCGGTAGTGATTTTTAACGAAACGAATGGTGGTGGTTATTTTAAAACCGAAGAAAAAGAAGAGCTTCCGTATACAGAAAAACAAGTTATTGAATTTGATAACACCAAACAGGTAGTGAATTTTATTTATCAAAAAGAAAGTGACTATTTATCAGGCGTATATAAAGTAGAATTATATGCCGATGGTTATATTATTGGGGAATCTGAATTTCAGGTAAAGTAAGCAGGTAAATAAGAATAGGAGTTTACAAAAAGAAAAAGGTCAGAAATAATCCGACCTTTTTATTTTTATAAAATTCTTTAGAAATTAATCTACATTTTTTGAAGTTAGTTTTGCTGAGAAATATTCTCTATTCATTCTCGCAATATTTGATAAAGATATTTCTTTCGGACATTCGGCTTCACAGGCACCTGTATTTGTACAAGAACCAAATCCTTCAGCATCCATTTGAGCTACCATATTTTCCGCTCTTGTTTGTCTTTCAACTTGTCCTTGAGGAAGAAGTGCTAACTGTGAGATTTTGGCGGAAACAAATAACATTGCAGAAGCATTTTTACAAGCTGCTACACATGCACCACAACCAATACAAGCAGCAGCGCTGAATGCATCGTCTGCGTCTTCTTTAGGAATAGGAATATTATTTGCGTCTTGAGCATTTCCAGTATTAACTGAAATATAACCACCTGCTGCAATGATTCTGTCAAAAGAAGAACGATTTACCGCAAGGTCTTTGATTACAGGAAAAGAACCTGCTCTCCATGGTTCTACTGTAATAGTATCGCCATCTTTGAAAGAACGCATGTGCAATTGACAAGTAGTTACACCCTTCAATGGTCCATGAGGTTGTCCATTAATGTACATACTGCAACTACCACAAATACCTTCACGACAATCATGGTCGAACGCTATAGGTTCGTCGCCTTTAGTGATAAGCTCTTCGTTCAATACATCAAACATCTCAAGAAAAGACATATCAGCTGAGATACCTTTTACGTTGTAAGGAACAAATTTACCAGTATCGTTCTGGTTTTTCTGACGCCACACTTTTAGTGTGAGATTCATGTTACCGCTCATATTTTTTATAGTTGATGATTTGAATATATAGTCAACAGTTTCAAATCGTTTTTAGTAATGTTATTTTAATTATTTATAGCTACG
>JANOTP010000036.1:0-20449 GCA_031416415.1 Cytophagales bacterium
CATGCTTCGAGAAAGAGGTATTAAGAAAAGTGATCTTTCCCGAGAAGACTTTCTTAAATATGCTTGGGAGTGGAAAGAGAAATACGGTGGTATTATTTTAGAGCAATTGAAAAAACTTGGGGCCTCTGCAGATTGGGATAGAACTCGATTTACGATGGAACCATCACTTTCTAATGCAGTAAACGAAGTTTTTGTTCGCATGCATGAGAAGGGTTATATCTATAGAGGACTGAGAATGGTAAACTGGGATCCTCAAGGGAAGACAGCTCTTTCAGACGAAGAGGTAATACATAAAGAGGTAAATTCTAAATTATACCATCTTAATTATGTTATTGTGAACGATAGCGATGAAAACGCTACTCAATTAGTAGAAGGAAATTTCCTTACCGTTGCTACTACTCGTCCTGAAACTATACTTGGTGATAGTGCCATCTGTGTTAATCCTAAAGACGAACGTTATCATTTCCTAAAAGGGAAAAGAGTATTTGTTCCAATTATAAACCGGATAATTCCTGTTATAATGGATGAGTATGTAGATATGGAGTTCGGTACGGGTTGCTTAAAAGTAACACCAGCGCATGATATAAACGATTATCAACTTGGTCAGAAGCACAATCTGGAAGTTATCGATATAATGAACGATGACGGCACATTTAATGAAAAATCAATTATTTATGCAGGTAAAGATCGTTTTGCAGTTAGGAAAGATATTGTCAAAAAACTTGACGAATTAGGTCATTTAGGTAAAGTTGAGGATATAAAAAATAATATTGGCTACTCTGAAAGAACAGATGCTGTAATAGAGCCTCGACTATCCTTACAATGGTTTGTCGATATGAAGAAATTCATAAAACAAAATCCACAAGTGTTGGAAGATGTAATGACAGATGAGATTCAACTAGTACCTGCAAAATTTAAGAATACGTATAAGCATTGGTTGGAAAATATAAAAGACTGGTGTGTCTCACGTCAATTGTGGTGGGGGCAACGGATTCCTGCTTTTTATCTTCCTACTGGAGAATATGAGGTTGCAAGAACATTAGAGGATGCTGTTCAGAAATTCAAAAGTAGAAATTTAACATTTAAAATTGAAGAAATTCGTCAAGACGAAGATGTACTTGATACGTGGTTCTCTTCTTGGTTGTGGCCGATTTCAGTATTTGATGGTTTTGAAAATCCAGACAATGAAGATATTAAATTTTATTATCCTACCAATGTATTAGTTACTGCTCCTGAGATCTTGTTTTTCTGGGTGGCACGTATGATTATGGCAGGTTATGAATTTCGTGGTCAACGTCCTTTCAAGGATGTTTATCTTACCGGTATAGTTAGGGATAAGCAAGGTAAAAAGATGTCTAAATCGCTTGGGAATTCTCCAGACCCTATTGAGTTGATGCAAAAATACAGTGCAGACGGTGTCCGATTTGGTATGTTACTAAGTTCACCCGCTGGCAATGATTTGTTGTTTGACGAGAAATACTGTGAACAAGGACGGAATTTTACAAATAAAATTTGGAATGCATTTCGTCTTATAAAAGGATGGAATACGTTCGATGGAGTAATGCCAGAAACGAATAAGGTAGCAATCGAATGGATGGAAGCCAAGCTTAACGAAGCATTAGCCGAAGCCGAAGAGCATTATAGTAAATATAAACTTTCCGATGCCTTAATGACTAATTACAAATTGATTTGGGATTCATTTTGTGCTTGGTATTTAGAAATGGTTAAGCCAGTCTTCGAACAGCCTATTGATAAAGGTTCTTACGACGCTACGATCATTATTTTTGAAAAATTAATGATAATAATCCATCCTTTCATGCCTTTCATTTCCGAAGAAATATGGCAACAACTTAGAGATAGAAAAGCTGGCGAGAGTATATGTATAGCAGAATATCCTGTATTGAAATCTTTTGACAATAAAATCTTGTCTGCTGCAGAGATCGCATTTGAAACTGTAGCGCAGGTTAGAAATTTAAGAAGTTCCAAGCAATTATCTCCAAAGATACCACTAGATCTAGTAATAAAAGCAGTCGATAAATCTGCTTATGAAAAATTTGAGGGGACTATTCTGAAATTAGGTAATATATCCGATATGAGATTTACGGATACAATTGAAGGAACATTAAGTTTTATTATTAAAACAGACGAAATTCAAGTACCACTTACTGGTCAGGTCGATTCTGAAAAAGAGCGAGAAAACTTAGTCAAAGAGTTAGAGTATCTAAAGGGGTTTCTTATATCGGTAGATAAAAAACTAGGTAATGAGAAATTCGTTTCAAGCGCCCCACCACAAGTATTAGCAAATGAAAATCAAAAAAAGGCTGATGCATTGTCTAAAATTAAGACTTTGGAGGATAGCTTGGCACAATTATCGTAAAGACAGTATTATATAGCAAGCTTTCATTATTCTTTCAAAATAAGAAAGAGGCTAATAAAATAAATTATTGAGTTTTAGAAATACCTGTAAAGTATTGTTTGTAAATAAAACTTAAATTTGTACTTTACGTTGAAATCATTTTAAACAAAAACCGATTTTACTAATGAGATATTTAATAATCGCACTTACATTTTTAGCATTTAGTTGTTTTTCAGTGACAGATTCTCTGGCACAAAATCCTAGAAATACAAAAAAGTATAAAAAACAGAAAGAGAAAAAAAGAGAACCCTACACTCCCGTCTATCACGAAAGAGATTCTGATGGTGATGGTGTTCCAGATGGTAGAGATGAGTGTATTCATACTCCAAAAGGAGAGCCAGTGACACCATTTGGTTGCCCTTATGATACAGACTTTGATGGCGTTTTCGATTACGAAGATCAGTGTAAAAGTGAAAAAGGTCCTAAAGAAAACAAAGGTTGTCCTTGGGGAGATCGTGATAACGATGGAATTAAAGACAATGAAGACAACTGTCCAGATGTAGCGGGTATCGTTAAATTTAAAGGTTGCCCAGATACAGACAACGATGGTATCATGGATAAAGATGATAAATGCCCAACAGTACCAGGGGTAGAAAAATACCAAGGTTGTCCTCCACCTTTTATTGATACAGATAAAGATGGTATAGACGATTACAGTGATTTATGTCCTAAAGTACCAGGTGTTAAGAAAAATAAAGGTTGTCCCGAAATTAAAAAAGCAGATGCAGATGCACTTCAAAGTGCTTTCAATAACCTTTTATTTAAGACTAATGAGGATATTATTGTTGAATCATCTTTCCATTCATTGGATGCATTGGCAAAAATAATGAGGAATAATCCTAGATATAAACTTTATTTGGAAGGTCATACTGATAATGTAGGAGATGACGATAAGAATATGGACCTTTCTAAACGTCGTGCGGCTTCAGTTAAGAAGTATTTGGGAAATAAATCGGTAAGCGCAGATAGAGTTACCACAGATGGTTTTGGTGAAACACGTCCAGTAGCGAGTAATGATAACGAAGATGGTCGTCATAAAAACAGAAGAGTTGAGATGACTATTATTCCAGAATAATTCAAAAAGTAGTATTTAGTAGTTTAAAAAAATCCCGTTTTAACGGGATTTTTTTATGACTATAATTGCTGAAATGTTAAGGAATATAGTAAAATGACAGCTTTTGAGTCATATTTAGCTATTTCGTAGAAAAACCTTCTTTTAAACTTTACTATTTGATTTTCAAGGATTACCTTCGTAACCTAATAAATTAAATAGTAATTAAAATCCTTATTGATTCAATATGAAAAAATCTGCAATTCCTATGGTAAAAAAAGTAGTAATGTTATTAGCGGTGGCCATTATGTTGGCTTCTTGTGGTGACAAAAAACCAAAACAATTAAATTACATTCCTAAAGATGTAGCTGGAGTATTGGCTATCGATACGAAGAAAATGGCTTTAAAGAGCCTTGAATTGAAAGATATTCTTAGTGCTGATATTTTCAAAAAAGGATTGCCAACAGCGAAAGATTCCATTATTGATAAGGTGAAGAATTCAGGAGTAGATCTTTTGAGCTCATTTTATGTGTTTGGAGATGTTGCGAAAGGCGAAGAAAGGAATTATGTAGCATTAGTATTTGCTCTTGAGGATGAAAGTAAATTCGAAAAAACTATAAAAGAATTGTCGAAATCTACAGAAGTAAAAACGGACAACGAATTAAAATTCATGTTCGTTGAAGATGCAATAGTGGGATGGAAAGATAAAATTGGTATAATGTTAACTATTGACGGGGGAACAAGTAAAGAAAAACAAGCGACTAAACTTAAAGCTTTATTTTCTCAACCAGAAGAAAATTCATTAGCATCAGCAAATGACAAATTTAAATCATTGTTAAAAGAAGAGGGTGATCTTAGTATTTTTGTAAACTATGAAAAAGTTGGAGACCTTGTTAAGCAACTATCTCAAGTGCCAGGTATGAATAATACGAGCTTTAAAGATACGTATCTTACAGGAACGGTTAATTTTGAAGATGGAAAAATGATTTCGGATGTTAAACTATATAACAACGAAGAGAATACTAAAAAGGCGAAAGAACTATATAAAGCTTCAGTTTCTAAAGATCTAATTAAGGCTCAACCAGGTGGTGATGTCGTTGCTTTTATGAGTTTTGGTATTAATACTGAACCATTGATTAAATATCTTCAAGAAGCACAGCTATTGGAAGGAATTAATCAGAGTCTGAAAAGTTTAGGACCTGAATTTGATGCAAATTATGTTGCGGCTGCTTTGTCAGGAGATTTTATCGCTACCTTAAATGGAGTTAAAATCAAAGAAATAAGCAAAATGGATTACATGACTGGAGAAATGAAGCCAGCAAAGGATATAGCGTTTGATTATGCTGTTACTATTGGTCTTAAAGATCCTGTTAAATTCCAAAAACTTTTAGATGCTGTCATTACAAGTTCTGGTGGTGCTATTGTTAAAAATGATAAGTATTATGCTGTTACTAATATGGCATTTATCGTTCCTAAAACAAATTCCTTTGTGATCGTAAGTACAGAAGAAGTAGCTAAAGATCTTTCATCTAATAAAAATACTGCGTTGGCTTCTGTAGCATCAGATTTAATGTCTGCTAATACAATGGCAATGGGATTTGATTTGACAAGGGTGAAACCAGAAGTTTTGGAATTTATGGGTGCTGAACCAACTAAAATAGTAAATGCTTTGCCATTTGAGTCTATGTATATATCGGCAGAAGAAGTAAAATCAGAAGTAGTAGTTAGTAAAGCTGTTTTGAATTTTAAAAATAAAGAGCAAAATAGTTTAATCAGTTTACAACAAACGTTAAAAGATGCTGATAAATTTATGCCTAAGTATTCAGAGCCTACAGCATACGATGAGAATGTTATCGTTGATAGTACAGCCGTAGTAGCTCCAATTGAGGTGCCTATGGAAGAAGTGCAATAGTTAAATTTTTGCTCTTGAGAAAATAGTATGATTATAAAATTTAATAAAGTAACCCCGGATCCATTGGACGGGGTTACTCATTTT
Organism: Cytophagales bacterium; assembly: GCA_031416415.1. Lineage (GTDB taxonomy): Bacteria > Bacteroidota > Bacteroidia > Cytophagales > Cytophagaceae > JANYCO01. Next base: position 5,464 of record JANOTP010000036.1, read on the forward strand.
AATACCCAGATATGGGACAGTACTATATCTTTTGATAGTCAAAATAAGTATAGAATCAATGCAGCCTCTGGACGAGGAAAGTCTACTTTTATTCATCTTATATATGGATTGCGACAAGATTATAAAGGTGAGCTGTTTATTGATGATATAAATATTCAAAAAATAAAAAATGATAAGTGGGCAGAGATAAGACAAAAACATATTTCAATTATTTTTCAAGATCTACGCCTGTTTCCAGAGCTTACCGCTTTAGAAAATATTAATTTAAAGCATACGCTAAGTGGTTTCATAAGTAAAGAAAAGATTGCTACCTATTTTGATGTGTTAAAGATTTCTCATATTAAGGATAAACCTGCCAAACTCCTTTCGTATGGAGAGAGACAAAGGGTTGCGATATTGAGGGCCCTAGTTCAGCCATTTGATTTATTGTTAATGGACGAGCCCTTTAGCCACCTTGATGCTGAGAATGCTAGAAATGCTGCTGAAATCATTTCCAAAGAATGTGAAGAACGAAAGGCTGGTTATATTTTCACCTCATTAGGAGGAGAGTCTTATTTTGAAATAGACGAAACCGTACTTATATAAAATTGATGCAAAAGGAACTTTTAAAAATATTTAGAAAAAGATTAAGGCCATTTACCTTTCTGCTTTCGGGTGTTGGATTAGTACTAGGGTTAAGCTTAGTATTAGTTTGCTTGCAATTATATTTAAGTATTTTTAAGTCGCTTTCTACTGAGATTTCTAAAGCAGAATATATTATACTTAGCAAGGATATTTCATTTGGGAACACGTTATTAAACTCAGCTGCTGTAATATCTCCAGCTGAAATGGATGATTTAAAAAAGCAACCATTTGTAGAGGATATTGGAGTTTTTATCCCTAATCATTTTAAAGTAATGGCATACGCTGGGGGTGGGCTTCAGCTTGTAACAGAACTTTTTTTTGAATCAATTCCAGATGAATTTGTCGACAATAGACCTTATAATTTCAGGTGGGAAGAAGGCGATGAGGTGCTTCCGATTATAGTCTCGGAAGATTTTATTAATTTATATAATTATGGATATGCTTTAAGTAATGGTTTTCCACAGATATCGAAAAGTACGGCTTCATTAGTTCCATTGGAAGTGAAGCTACAGGGTTCTGGTAAGATAGTAACGATGAAGGCTAAGATTGTGGGCTATAGTGAACGTGTGTCGTCTGTATTGGTTCCTCAGAGTTTTATGAAATGGGCAAATACTGAAATTGGAAATTATAAAAAAAAGGAGCAAGCCTCTCGTATTATTATCAAATTGAATAAAGAATATTCTGGTGGTTTGGAGTCGTATTTAGAAAATAAATCGTTGTTAATTAACTCTGAGAAACTTGGATTAAGTAAAATTGGTGCAATTGCCAAAATTGTTATTGACGTGTTAATTATTGTGGGAGCACTCTTTGTAGTGTTTTCTTTTATGATTGTACTTACAAATTTTTCTCTTATCCTCTCAGAAGCAAGAGAGGACCTAGTGTTGTTATTTCAATTAGGATTTAAAATAAGTTCTTTGATCTCACACCTATTTGTATACTTATTAGTATTTATAATTATGGTGATGATGGTTTCGATAGGTGTATTTTTATATATTAATAAATCTCTCGCTAGCATCTTTGCCGACAGAGGTATCGCAGTATCTAGTGAAATACATTTTGAACTACTGTATTGTATCGTATTTTTATTAATTTTTCTACTCGGAGCTGGATTGTTTTCTATCTCTAGGAATATAAATAAACAAGTGTAGGTGTTCTTTATTTATATTTAATATTTCATAATCTGAAATATTAAATATATTTAGATGTACTTAGTTAACTATTATAATTATATAAAGAGATCATGACGTCATTGCGAAGAATACAAGCGTAGCGCAGGATTCTGAAGCAATCTGCCAGCTACGAAACCTGAGTTCGTTTAATAGTATAACTAAAGTTTCAAATCAACAGTGCTGCGTAGCAAACAGATTGCTTCGGACTGCCACCTACGTTGTCATTCCTCGCAATGACGTTTCATTTTCTTAAATTTTAATAATATTTAACTAAGTACATCTAAATATATTTATTTGTTAGTGGACGTGTTTTTTCTATACCCATATAAAAAATAAATTACAAGCCCTATCGTAAGCCATATACCAAAGCGCATCCAGTTCGTAAGACCTAGTTCTGTTATTAAATATAGGTTACAAGATAGGCCTACTACTGGAATAAGAGAAAGGTTGTTTTTAAAAGAATACCAGGAAATAATTAAAGCGTATAAAATGAAAAGATACGTAGTGGTTTTTTCAAACTCAAAGGAGGCGAAAAATAAAATAAAATTTTTATTGTTTAAAAAAAACAATAACACCATAATTAGAACAAAGCTGAGTATAACTAGGTACTTTGAATTAAAATAAGGAATTTTAAAAGAGGTATTTTTATTTTTATCAATCATCACGCCTGCACAAACGATAACAAAAGCGAAAAGTGTCCCAATAGCACATAGATCTGTTACTGTAGTATGGTTTAGGAATAGGATAGGTATTGCTACCATAAGTCCTGTGATGATTGTAGAAAAAGATGGAGTACGAAATTTCGGATGGATTTTTCCAAATACGGATGGAAGTAATCCATCACGACTCATACTTAATAGAATTCTTGGTTGACCAATTTGAAAAACAAGCATTACACTTGTCATAGCTACTACAGCACTTATGGCAATAATTTCGGAAAGAAAAGTTAGATTATGTTTTTCAAATACATAAGCCAAAGGATCTCCCACATTAAGTTCTGTATAATTTACCATTCCCGTTAGCACCAGAGCAATCAATACATACAGAATGGTACATATTAATAAGGCCCATATCATAGCCCTTGGAAGATCTCGTTTAGGATTTTTACATTCTTCAGCAGTTGTTGAAATGGCATCAAATCCAATATAAGCAAAGAATACACCGGCAGTTCCTTTAAATATTCCTGAAAGACCATTTGGAGCAAAAGGATGCCAATTTCCTTTGTTAATGAAGAAAGCACCTGCACTGATCACTAGTAGAACAGCTAGTAATTTTATAAAAACTAATACATTTCCTGTGTTTTTTGATTCTTTAATTCCTCTATAAACTAGCCAGGTTATCAAAAGATTGATAAATAAAGCTGGGGCATCAACTATGATTCGGAACCCCAGTAGTTTTGGAGCATTTATCCATGCTAAATATCCTTCATTTGTCGAATAAGATAGTTTAGCTCCGATGGAAGAAATGTATTCTGTATGAAATTTTTGTGCAGATAAATAATCGATAGAAAGATATTCTGGAATATATAGGTTTAGGTTTCTAAAAAGAGAAGTAAAATAATCAGACCAAGAAATAGCGACTGCAATGTTTCCTATTGCATATTCCATAAGTAAGTCCCAGCCAATAATCCAAGCAATGATTTCACCAAAAGCAACATAAGCGTAGGTGTATGCGCTTCCTGAACCGCGCACGGAAGAGGCAAAGTGGGCATAACAAAGTGCTGAACATAGACAAGCTATGGCGGTGAAGATAAATAACAAAGAGACGGCAGGGCCACCCTCAAAACTGGCTTTGCCTATGGTTCCAAATATTCCAGCTCCAATTATAGCAGCTATTCCCATTGATATTAGGTCTACAAAAGATAAATTCCTAACTAAAAGTTCTTTTTCTGAAAAAACTTCATTAGGGTCTTTCTTATGGAATATTTTTTTAAGGTTTAACACAGGAGATCGCTTTATGAAAGATATAAAAGATTAAAGATAGTTACTAAAAAAGTCAAGCGCTCTATTGTCTGACCAGTAGTTGCCATTTTGATTATTTTCGTAGAAGCCACAATGTCCTCCATTTTTGGGCGTTTCAAGAAAAAAATCGGGATTGTTTTCGGCCTGTTCAAAGGGATAACATTCCTTTGCAAGAAAAGGATCGTTGAGGGCAGTTACCAATAGTGTTGGTACTTTTATGGAAGAAATGTAATGTATAGAGCTGCATTTTTTATAATAATCCATTGCATTTAGAAATCCATGAATAGGTGCTGTGTAGCGCTCGTCGAATTCGATGAAATTTTTTATTTTATTAAAACCATGATCATTTATTAGGGTAGGGTACTGTTTTGCTTTCGCAAGAATTTTCCCATGAAGACTATCTAAGAAGCGATTCATGTAAAATTTATTTCCCCACTTTGCAAGATTTATTGCACCAGCCTTGAGATCACAAGGTGCAGAAAAGGTAACTGCAGCCTTAATAATAGGAGAGAGGGATTGGCTATTTTCTCCTAAATACTTTAACGTAATATTTCCTCCTACACTGAATCCGATTAAACCGATGCTTTCATAGATATTTTTAGAAAGGATATACTGAATAACTAAGTTTAAATCTGCGGATTCTCCACTATGATAAAAGCGAAAATTACGGTTGATTTCTCCACTGCATCCGCGGTAGTTCCATGCTAGTACATCATAGCCACTATTAGAGGCCGCTCTAGCCATTCCCATCAAATAGTTACTGCTAGTAGAGCCTTCTAATCCATGTGAAAGTAGTAATATTTTTTTATGCCCTCGTTTTATCCAATCAAGGTCAAGGAAATCACCATCGTTTAGTTCAAGCCTTTCTCTATCGAATTTTATAGTGGAAATAGTTCTGACTGCTACAGGGATTACAGTTTCTAAATGTCTTGATAGAAAAAGGAGAGGGGCTTTATAGGTTGATTGTAGTAGCGGCATATACCAAAAGAAAAGCCCGGCAGTTTAGTCCGGGACAATTCATTAAGTTGTTTTTTTTAAATTTTAGTCTTCAGCTATCATAATGATTTTGTCACCTTCTGAAAAGTTTATTTTTTCAGATTTATTTGGGTTTAAAACTACACCATAGTTTTTATTTGGATTGTCAGCGTGTTTGCTTAATATATATCCAAATGCAATTTCTTTTTGCTCTGTAGTCGCTTTTATTACTTGATAGAAATCAGCACTGGTATTGTCAGGAATATATTGGTTATAAGGTTTGATGTAGATTTCATTTCCTTCAGCATCAAATAGGTCATCAAATACTATGGATAATTCTTTGTTTTCAGAAAGTTGGGCGAGTATAAGACTAATCATTCGATCGCTGATAATAAAGTCATCCGCTTTTGATAAATCAGCTAATGCACGATTTTTAAGATCAAGCATTTCTGTTACAAGACTTACTTTGTGATTTATTTTTGATAAGATGTCTCGGATATTCATTAAAGTAATGAGGGTAATGGCATCTGCTTCTTGTAATGGGTAGGAATCAGAATAACTCATTATGATAATGTGATTATAATGTTTTAGATCAAGTTTATTTAATTCATTTCTGTCGTTGATGTCAGCATTTTTGTATTTTATTTTTTGATTTTTTAATTCAACAGATAGGTTTAATATTTTTTCTGTAAGTCCGCCGCCCTCTGCCATTACTAATATTTCTGATCCTGGCTTCACATAATTGTCAAGTTCCTTAACTACAATTCTGGCATTGGAATTCCAGCCAAGGATAAGGGTTTTGTGAACTTCAAATTCTGTTTCTTTTTTAAAAGTAACAGGTGGAAGCTTTTCTATAATAGTAGTTTTGTGATGATACGTTAGGTCTACATCATCTTCTGCAATAACAATTAACTTGTCGTCTTTTGTTAGTTTGGTTGTTAAGGGAGGATTGATTTCAAGTTTTCCATTTGCATATCTTATTCCAATAGCGCAGATGTCTTCAAAGCCATATAGAAGTTCTTCGAACGTGTGACCATCAATGTTTTTTACAGGTTGTATGTATATTTCATTATCAGCATACCCGAGTAAATTGCTGTAAACAATGCTTAAGCCTGATTGACGACTGCTTTGAACAGTTATTTTAGAAATAACCTCATTTGTAACTAGAACGGTTACTTCCTCTTTACCTACTAGTTTGGCAATGTCTTTATTAATGTCTTCATTGATCTCTGCAATAACATTATAAGGAGAAGATTTTCGATTAGGGTTATTAATAATTGCCATCATAGTTTTAATGACATAGGTATCAGCTTTGGCTTCCTCAGGAGCTAGTATTATTATTGACTTAGCTGCATTTAAATTGGCAATTTTTAAATCATCCACGTCTATAGGATTTCCACTTCTGCAAATCACTTTTGTTTTTCCAGTTTTACCAACTTTAACTTTGATCTCATCCTCCATATCAGTTTTATCCATATCGGCCAAAATCACTATACAGGATTTGCTTTGGTTTAAATTCGCCAAAACTAATTCAGATACGATTGGGAAAATTTTAGATGACCATCCAAGGATGACAGTTTGATTCTCCTCTAGAATTTTTGATTTTCCTTTTTTTAATTCTTCAAGTTTTACTTGAAATCCTGCATTAAGGAAAGAAACCAATAGAGATACTAGTAAAATTCCTATTAGTGATACAGGAAACATAATGATACGCCATGTCCAGCCGTCTTCTCCAGTCACGGTACCTTGGTCAATAACGTGCATAAGACTTTTCCATACAGCCTCAAAGAAACTGTAACTTGTCTCGCCATCTCTTACTATTTCAATAAAATATACAAGAACACCTGTTATAAAGGCAACTCCAAAGAAAACGATAGCCAAACCTATTATCAATGCTGGTGTGCCTTTGCTTATAATATTATCAACCCAGTATCTAAATTTTTCGTTGAATGGTACTTTTTGCATAGTATATTACATTTTAGTCGGTTAAAGTTAAGGAAGAAATTAAATAAATCACCAACTAATAATGACGAAATTATACTGTTTTTCAATTTTCTATGTTTATTTTTGCGCACTAAATTTTAAGTACAATGAGTGAAATTTTAAGATTGGCCATTCAAAAATCAGGAAGGCTTAGTGAAGATTCGATTAAATTAATTAAGGAATGCAGTATAGACTTCAGTAGTAGTGGTGCTACGCTGAAATCGACGGCTTATAATTTTCCTATAGAAATTCTTTTTCTTAGAGACGATGATATCCCTGGTTATGTAGCAGATGGAGTAGCTGATATCGGTATTATTGGTGAAAATGTATCTTTTGAACAAAAGAAAAATGTCATTACTGTGGATAAGTTGGGCTTTTCACGTTGTCGTTTATCAATTGGAGTACCGAAAGATATGGATTATAAAGGGGCTAAAAGTCTTGAAGGTAAAAAAATAGCCACTTCTTATCCTAATATCCTTTCAAATTTCCTATTTGACAATGGCGTAAAAGCATTTATACATGAGATTAGTGGTTCTGTTGAAATAGCTCCTAGTATTGGTTTGGCAGATGCTGTATGTGATATTGTAAGTTCAGGAAGTACTTTAATCAACAATGGTCTTAAAGAAGTAGATGTTGTTTATAGGTCTGAAGCGGTCATGATCTCCAACCCAGAATTGTCGGAGGCGAAAAAGAAGATATTAGAGGAATTACTATTTAGAATTACCTCTGTAAAAACAGCTAAGAATACTAAATATATATTATTGAATGCTCCCAATGAATCGTTGGAAAAAATCACCAAGTTATTGCCAGGCGTAAAGAGCCCAACAGTAATGCCCTTGGCGGAAACAGGTTGGAGTTCGCTTCATTCTGTAGTGAAAGAAGATCAGTTTTGGGATATAATTGGTAAACTAAAAGAAGCGGGAGCAGAGGGTATACTTGTAATTCCAATTGAAAAAATAATTATATAGTAAATGAATGAAAGATTCTGATTGTTTGTTGAGTTGGAGTCAAATAATTATCAAATGAAGTATAGTAAAAATCCTGATAAATCGGAATGGACAGAATTGCTTAAACGTCCCGTATTTAACAGCAATAGTCTGGAAGAAAAGGTATTACCTATCTTAAAATTGGTGAAGGAAAAAGGAGATGAGGCCTTACGAAAATTCACGTTAGAATTTGATAAAGTAAACATCGCATCTTTTTTAGTTTCGGATAAGGAAATCTCTAATGCTGAAAAACTCGTTTCCGAAGAGCTTAAAAAAGCAATTGATACAGCTCGTATAAATATCGAAAAATTTCACCTCTTACAAAGGGAAGATATTAAAAAAGTGGAAACAACTCCAGGTGTTATTTGTTGGAGAAAAAGTGTTCCAATAACAAAAGTTGGATTATATATTCCTGGAGGTACAGCCCCTCTCTTTTCTACTATTTTAATGCTTGGTGTACCAGCTAATATTGCAGGTTGTGAGGAAATAATACTTTGTACTCCACCCGATAAAATGGGAAATGTACACCCCGCAATTTTATATACAGCCTCCATCTTAGGGATCCGAAAAATATTTAAAGTGGGAGGTGCTCAAGCTATAGCAGCCATGTCTTATGGAACAGAAACGATTCCGCAAGTATATAAAATTTTTGGTCCTGGAAATCAATATGTAATGGCAGCAAAACAGCTTGTTACCAAAGAAGGAACAGCAATTGATATGCCCGCCGGACCTTCAGAAGTAGCTGTTCTGGCAGATGAAACGTGCATTCCAGCATTTGCAGCTTCTGATCTATTAGCTCAGACGGAACATGGAATAGACAGTCAGGTTATACTTGTAAGTACGAGTGAAAAAGTACTAGAAGAAATTCAAAAAGAAGTTGTCCTTCAACTACAATTATTATCTAGAAAAGAAATTGCATCGAAAGCACTTGAAAATAGTAAAGTAATACTGTTAAAGGATTTAAATGAGGCGATGGAGTTAATAAATCAATACGCTCCCGAACATTTAATTTTACAGGTGAAAGATTATGATAAATACGCCTCTATGGTAAAAAATTCAGGTTCTGTATTTTTAGGAAATTACACACCTGAATCTGCCGGTGATTATGCATCTGGAACAAATCATACCTTACCAACAAATGGTTATTCAAAAGCATACTCTGGAGTATCGGTTGATTCATTTGTTAAGAAAATTACTTTTCAGCACATTTCTAAAGAAGGAATTCGTAATCTAGGTCCTACTATTGAAATAATGGCGGAAGCAGAGCAATTAGACGCTCATAAAAATGCTGTTACGCTCAGAATTAATTAATCTTTATTTCTCATAGATTTTAGCTTTTAGGTTTATCGAATTTTTAAAAATTCGATAAACCTGTATATTGCACTAGATTAACTATTTTCAGTGTTTTTTAGAAAACAACATATAAAAGCAGAGTTGCCTGATACCGAATTAATAGATCGGTATAAAAATTCTGGCGATACTTATTTTGCAGGGGAATTATTTCAGCGCTACAGCCACTTGGTATTTGGGGTCTGTATGAAATATTTAAAAAATGAAGAAGAAAGCCGTGATGCTGTAATGAATATTTTCGAAAAGCTTCTTTCAGATCTTAAAAAGCATAAAATAGAGAATTTCAAATCTTGGCTTCATACCGTTTCTCGCAATCATTGCCTAATGTACCTAAGATCAAATAAAAAATTCAACCTTCGTTACGAGGAAACTGAAACGGAGTTTATGGAATTGAACTACACATTGCATCATACTGAAGAAAAAACATCAGAGGAGTCGTTTAGTAAACTGGACGATTGTATTGATAAACTTGTTGAAGAACAAAAGATGTGTGTTCATTTGTTTTATATCGAAGAGAAATGTTACAAGGAAGTGGCCGAGCATACTGGTTACGATATGAATAAGGTGAAAAGTTACATTCAAAATGGCAAAAGGAATCTTAAACTTTGCATGGAGAGTAATTAGGGATGAGTAAACGTAAAAAAATATTTCATAAACCCGAAGAAGGTATTCCTTCAGCAGATGATATTTTAAATTATCTGGGGGAAGAGACTACTATTGCCTTACCAAAGAAATCATCTTCGCCTAATAATAATCTTAGCGATAAAAAAAATAGAAAAGAGAGCGAAGAGTCATTCATGGAGGAGGAGGTTTCAAGTATAGACCCAGAACAAGATCAACTACGATCTGCTCCTGCTGTTTCTTTTGAGGGTTCATCTAAATCAAAAAGAAATGAAAATATTAGTGCTACAAAAAACAAAAAGAAACACAATTTAGAGAAAATCATGCTGTCAGATTCACTTGTTTCTGATGCCGTGGAAGGTTATGCTTTAATTACAAATAAGAAAATAGCACTAACATACGTCGATACTATTAATCAAGCAATTGCTGGACAATCAAGACGGAAAAATAACAATGTTGCTAGTATGAAAATAGCTGCAATTTTTCTAGTTGTGTGTTTGATTTCTGGAGGATCCTTTTATTTTTTCAGTCAATTAAATGATAAAATTCTTGCAGATATTAACTCTGAAACAATTCATAAAGCAACCATTAATCAGACTGATACTACTTTTTTTGGGAAAGATTCTATACCAAAATTGGCCATTGAAACTAAAGATGTAAATGGAAATTTGCAAGTAGATAAAAAGAGTGTGGACTTAAATAAATCCTTAACTACAGATGGCGGATATCTTCCCATTCAGCAGAATGGAGCTCCTGTTTTAGACCCACAAGAAAGTTTAAGTAGTGAAAAAGAAACTAAAGTTAGTAAGCCAGCTATTGAGAAAATCGAATCATCAGAACGTGGAATTTTTAGAGCTGAAGAGCTACAAAATCCTAATTTTTCTCTCCAAGAAAAAGATCAAGAAATAGTAAATAGAAAACAAGTAGATTCAAAACAAGATGATTTAGCAGAAGATAATATTATTGCCCCTTCTAAAGTATCTAAAAAGGAGGCTTCAAAAAATAAAAAGCAATATGCCCCTTCTTCCATGGGAAATTCAAAGGGTATGGCAGATCAAGTAGAACCTCCAGTGGATAAATCAGTTTCTTCTCTTAAGGAAGGTATAGCTTTATTTAAAAAGAGAAAATTCAGCGAGGCTAAAATGGTATTTAGTGGACTAATGCAAGAGGATCCTATTGATTCAGACTTATTATTTTACATAGGTATGTGTGATTATAATCTTAAGTTGTATAGTGAATCGTTAATTAATTTATCCAAAATATCAGCTCCTTCCTCTCACTATTTTGAAGCAAAATGGCATATGTCACTTATTTATGAAGAAAAAGGTGAAAAACAAAAAGCGATAGCTTTATGGGAGGAATTATCCAAAACATCAACTATTTATTCTAATAAAGCGATTAAAAAACTTAAGGAATAGCTATTTTTATTACATGGAACCTATTTGTATTTTCCTTTATCGTATATACTTACTATTTAACGTTATAAATTAACCATTCGGCTAATATTTTTTACTTTTTAGTATTTTGTCTGTATAATGTATTAATTGGATTATTTTATAATAATGAGGTATAGCTTTTTATACTTGGTTTTGTGAGATTTCCATGTTAATTTCTTGATAAAGATAAAAAAACACACTTAAATGGAATTTTATTTAGATTTACTATTGTAACTAAAACCACATAGATACGTATTTTTACAAATACAAAAATCTGTGTTCTCAATTCTTGTGATAATTTGGGTCTAAGGTTACTAATATACTATCCTTAGGCATTAATAAAAGTTTATAAAAAATATCCTTTGATATATAATGATCTTAAAATGAATAAACTAATTACTACTATATTCCTTTTTCTGTTTTCTTTAAGTATTCTTAAAGCTCAACCAGGAAAAAACGGTGCGGTTACTATCAATGCAAATACTGTTGTAAATAGCTATCAGAGACTAAATGGAGATTTAGCAATTGGGGGAACTGCAATTATTCTTACTGCTGCCATGCCTACTGGTCTTGCCGTGGGAGATCTTATATTGATTTATCAACCTCAAGGTGCTGTCATAAATACAGCTAATAGTATTAATTATGGTGATATTACTGCATATAACAACGCTGGTAATTATGAATTTGCTTACATACAGACAGTCGCAGGCGTTAATTTGACAATTTCTTGTGGCTTAAAATATTCCTATACCGGAACAGGAGCTTTTCGAGCTCAAGTGATTAAAGTCCCTCAATATACTACCTTAACTATTAATGCTGGTTTTTCAATTATACCAAGCCCATGGAATGGACTGACGGGTGGAGTTGTTGCTATTCGTGCTCAAACAGTTGTCAATAATGGAAGTATAAACGTTTCAGGTTATGGATTTAGAGGAGGAGCATTATCGAATAATAGCGCAGGAGCGGGCACTGATATTACCGCATATGTAACTCCTACTGTGGCGAATGCGGCAGAAAAAGGAGAAGGTATTGCAGGTTCACAAGTAGACTATGATGGATTAGGCGGACGTTATGGAAGAGGTGCTGCCGCCAATGGTGGTGGTGGTGGTAACAACCATAATGCTGGAGGAGGAGGAGGTTCTAATGGAAATAATGGTAACGCATGGTCTGGACAAGGAGTAATGCCTTTAAATGCTCCTAGCAATACATGGTTGCCAGGATGGCTTTTAGATCCAGGTGCCATCGCAAATGGAAATGCAATTACCAATTCTTCTGGTGGTGGAAGAGGGGGATATACGTTAAGTGATGCTAATCTTAATGCATTAACAGTAGGTCCTGGTAATGCAGGTTGGACGGCAGATAATAGAAAAGAACGTGGAGGATTAGGAGGAAGACCTCTTACCGCTGGCGCTGAAAATAGAATATTTTTTGGAGGAGGAGGAGGAGCTGGTCACCAAAATGGTGGTGAAGGTTCAAGAGGAGGGAATGGTGGAGGAATCGTTTTTTTATATGCGAATAGTTTATCCGGTTCTGGAACAGTATTAGCAAATGGGGAAAATGGTCCAAATACAGCCGTCAATGGCACCGATGGTGCTGGTGGAGGTGGCGGAGGTGGCTCTGTAATATTAAAAATTTCTGCTGTATCAGGAATAAGTATTTCTGCAAATGGCGGTCAAGGAGGTATTCAATTATTTAATGGTAGTACCGGTAGTGCAACAAGAGCTTATGGTCCTGGTGGTGGTGGTGGTGGTGGTTATATAGCTGTACCTGCATCTCAACTAGGAGGATGTAATACAATTTCTTTTAATGTATTGCCACCTACCTATGCATTTACAAATGCCCCTGCAATAGCTGAATTTCCACCTAATGGTGCTACGATTGGAGCTACAGGTCAGAATAGCGCTACTGTATCTTTAAGTTTTCCATTTTATGTTGGAGGAGTAGGATGTTTTGCCGATACGGATGGGGATGGAAGAAATGATTTAGTGGATATAGACGATGATAACGATGGAATAACCGATTTAATTGAGTCAGGAGGAATTGATCCATTATTAGATGCGGATGGTGATCTCATTCTCAACTATTCAGATGTTGATGTAGTAGGATATGTAGATGCTAATTGTGATGGATTAAATGATAATATTGATTTTGATGGAGATCTTATCCCAAACTATCTAGATCTGGATAGTGATAACGATGGAATTGTTGATTGTATAGAAGCCGGAGGCATAGATGCTAACAACGACGGTAGAATAGATGGGTTTACAGATCCTGACACCAACGGACTTTTTGGTTCAGGTCTAATAGGTTTAGCAACTCCAGACATGGATGGAGATGCTAAAAGGAATTTTCTTGATAGGGATTCTGATGCGGATGGAATTACGGATTGTGTTGAAGCAACTGGAGTTGATGTTAATAGGGATGGTGTTGTGGATGCTTTTTTAGATATAGATAATAATGGATATAATGATGCTACTGATGTTACTGCATTGGCACTTCCTGATTCTGACAGCGACACCAGAAGGAATTATTTGGATATAGATTCTGATGGCGATGGAATTACAGATAATGTCGAAGCGCAAACCACCGCAGCTTTCCAAGTTCCTACTGGTACTGATACTGATGGAGATGGTATTGATAATAGATACGATCTTACTAATGGAGGAACTCCCATAACACTTTCTAATTTTGATGGAGTTGACAACGTTGATTATTTAGATACTGATTCAGATAACGATACCTATTTAGATGTTTTAGAAGGTCATGATGCAAATTCAGATTGCGTAGCCGATAGAACTCCTTCTGGTACAGATACAAATAATAATGGTTTAGATAATTCTTTCGATCCTGCAAATGGAGGAGTAGCTGCACCAATTCAAAATTCGGATGCAAAAAATGATAAAGATTGGAGAGATGCTCTGATTACAACTTCTAACGCGGGTCTTGATCAACCAATTTGTGGTTCAACAGCAACCCTTGCAGGTAATAATCCAGCTAACGGCATTGGTACGTGGACATTGGTTTCTGGAGCGGCTACCATTACCTCTTCATCCCTTAATAATTCCGGTGTAACTGCTCTAGGAGTAGGTGCCAATATATTAAGATGGACAATTAAAAATGGTTGTTTATCTTCTTTAGATGACGTAACGATCACAGTTGCTCCTAATGCAACGATTACATTAAGTTCCGCTGCAGCCACTACCACTCAAACGCTCTGCATCAATACAGCCTTAACGAACATTTCTTACACCATAGCTAATGCCACAGGCGCAAGTGTAGTTGGCTTACCAGTAGGCGTAACCGGCACCTTCGCAGCAGGTGTATTCACGATCAGTGGCACTCCAACAGCAGCAGGAACATTTAACTATACAGTCACAGCAACAGGGGGCTGTACTTCTCCAACAGCTACAGGCACCATCACCGTTAGTCCCAACGCAACAATCACGTTAAGTTCCGCTGCAGCAACTACGACTCAAACACTTTGTATAAGCACAGCCTTGACGAACATTACTTACACCATAGCCAATGCCACAGGCGGCAGCGTAGTTGGCTTACCCGCAGGAGTAACAGGCAGCTTCGCAGCAGGCGTATTCACCATCAGTGGCACTCCAACAGCGAGAGGAACATTTAACTATACAGTAACAGCAACAGGAGGCTGTACTTCCCCAACAGCAACAGGCACCATCACGGTTACTCCCAACCCAACGATCACGTTAAGTTCCGCGGCAGCGACTACCACTCAAACGGTATGTATAAGCACATCCTTAACCAACATTACCTACACGATAGCCAATGCAACAGGCGCAAGTGTAGTTGGCTTACCCGCAGGCGTAACAGGCGCTTTCGCAGCAGGCGTATTCACGATCAGTGGCACTCCAACA
>JANOTP010000037.1:0-4380 GCA_031416415.1 Cytophagales bacterium
AGGAGCATGAACTCCTACAAAATAAGTACCTGGAGTAAGATTTATATTTACAGGAAGCATATATACTAGAGGTGTAGTGGTAGAAGCCGCCGCAATTGCTGTTAAATTTACAGGAGTTGAGGTCGCAACCACAGTACTCCCGTCTGCAGCATATACTTTTACAGATACATTGTTTACCGTCACATTTGAATACCAAATTCGAACACTATCAATGGTGACATCAGCACTTACAGTAATCCGTTGAGCCCATTCAGGAAAGCCAGCAGGACCTTCTTCATCTTGCCAACGATCGGTCCAACAGTTTGCAGGAGAATTATATTGCCTTGCTCCGTTGTACATTTTTTTACCATAATTGCGCTGAACAAAATAATCAGTGGTAGTCGCAACAGTAGGTGAATAAGCAGCACCTGTGGTTAATTTTGTTCCTCCACTTGCAGAAGAATACCAATCATATGTTCCTGCACCAGAGGTAATATTCAGCGTAACTGCACCCGCACCACAGCGTGTCGCTCCAGTTCCTGTTACAGAAACGCCTTCTAGCACTAATACTTCATCAGTCTTAGTACAACATCCTTGTTGTACCGTTATTTTATAAGTTCCGCCCTGTGAAACAATATTTGTCGGCGTGGTTACAGCGCCCATTAACACACCGTTTCTAGTCCATGAAAAAGTTTTACCAGCTGCTACCAGACCACAATCCAACGTCACAGTACCTCCGCAGAGCGTTTTGTCAACTCCTAGATTAGGAGTGTAATTGCAATTATTTTGCATACGAGTATTAATAGAAGCTAATAAAGAGTATGCATCAGTCCTATCTTCTCCAAGATCCCAGATCATAATTCCTTGCCCACATTGAGTTCCTGTAACGTCGTCTACTTTCCCTTGAAGCGTTGCACTTCCGTTGTAGTAATAGGTGTTACCTGAAAACGAATAAGAATCGGCTCCAAATACTGTAGCTGGAGCAGCAGCAGCCAGAGTCACGTATTCTTGAATAAGTGAACGTGTGGCGTTTCTTCCATAAAAAGGGACACCTAGTTGCATTTTGGCTTTTGGGATTCCTTTAGTAGTATTCCATGTGTCCATACTACTATTAGCGGATACTCTGCTAGAATGATTAGTACCATAAGCACTTGGAAGGTCATAAGCCATAATATAAAATATATCAGGGTAACCTATTGCAGTTGCATTTATATAATCTAAGTGACTTGGCGCAGAAGTAGGAGGAAATTCTCCACCCACCGCAACACTTAACAATAAATCTGGTCTTGAAGAAGCATTAATAGCTGTGCGTAATTCGGATAATAAGTTTTCATGTGAAGTCCTTTTAGCTGCTGTATTCGGAAATTCCCAGTCAATATCAATTCCCGCTAATTCATGTGTAATAGCGAACTTCACAAGTGCAGCAACCAATACAGCTCTTGTACCCGCAGCTCCGCAAACTGTAGCTAATCTAGTATCTCTAAGATTCCCACCATCAGCACCTCCAATAGCAATATGTAGGCGAACGTTGTACGTTTTACAATGTGCTTTCACCTCTATAAACTTTGACATCTCAAAATCAAATGCTGCATTAGCTGGATTTAGAGTGTAAGTAATCAAGTTCCCAGTAAGATCTGGATTAATGAAAGCAAATACAATATCTGTAAGTTTATCGTATTGAACCGCTGAAGTTGGAGTGACCGCTCTATAACTAGGTAAATATCCCGTGATCTTCTGGGCATTAATGGTTGATAAAAAAGAAAATAGCATTAGTGTAAAAAATACATTTTTTTTCATGGTAAGACTTATAATTAAGTAAGTACTCTATCTTACAATACAATTCTTTAACAATTAAAAATCTGTTAACAAAATTAAAGAAAAAGCGCTAAAAATGAATTCTAAAAATTATCTAAAATAACACCTTAATTCCTGAAATGATATGAATTTATCCTGATTATAGATTTTTGTAAAATAGTTATTGCGGAAAAAAAACGAAGAATGAATACTCAGTGGGTATTCGTTTTATTTCGAATAGACTATTAAATTAAAAATTTACTTTTTCAACGTAGATAAATTTCTAATGGCAAAAAATATGCTAAAGAAAATCAATAAGGATCCAGAAATGAATTGAATTCCTGGAAAGTAAAATGGTGCATTTACAGCAGTGAAAACAGCAAATAAATAATTCATCATCAACGGACCTAATATAGAGGTAATACTAATCATACTAGTTAGAGCTCCTTGAAGTTCCCCTTGTTCTGTGGCGGGTACCTGATTAGAAATCATTCCTTGCATAGCAGGTCCTGCAATACCACCTAATGCATACGGAAGTAAAAATACCATCATCATCCAACCCTGTGAAGCAAAAGCAAACAATATCAACCCTAACGCTTGCAAACCCAAGCCCACATATATCGCGTTATTATTTCCTATTTTTGGAATTATAACTCTAATTAAACCACCTTGAACAATTGCAATCATTACACCAACCACACTAAGTGAATATCCTACCCAATCTACAGACCAATTAAATTTAAGCATTGTATAGTAAGTCCAATTAGCCTCAACTGATTTCCCTGCTAAGTACAAAAGGAAAAAGGAGATCACTAAACCTATGATCATAGGATATTTTTGTAAATGTTTAAGAGCACCTAAGGGATTCGTTCGTTTCCAATCTACTGGTCTTCTATTTTCCTTAGCTAGAGATTCAGGTAAAACAAAATAACCATACACAAGATTTATTAACGTAAAACATGCTGCTACTAGAAAGGGTACTTCAGTTCCCCATTTGCTACAAAACCCTCCAATTGCAGGGCCTATTATAAAACCCATCCCAAAGGCGACTCCAACAATTCCGAAATTTTGAGTTCTTTTTTCTGGAGTACTAATATCTGCTATATAAGCAGACGCAGTTGTAAAACTTGCTCCTGTAATTCCTGATATCACTCTTCCTACAAAAAGCCAAATAAGTGTAGGTGCAAAAGCCATAAATATATAATCTATTCCTAATCCCAATAAAGCAAACAAAAGAACAGGTCTTCGTCCATATCGGTCACTTAAACTACCTAAAAGAGGAGAAAACAAAAACTGCATAATCGCATAAGAAAAAGTTAACCATCCATTATATTTAGAAGCCTCACTTAAACCACCACCACTTCCTGTAAGTTTTTCAATCAGCCCTGGTATCACAGGAATCATAATACCTATACCAATAACATCAATTAATAACGTAACAAATATAAAACCAAGAGCGGCATTCTTTTTTTCTAACATTATATTCTGTACTATAAATTAATTATTTTTAAACTGTACACCTCGACTCGGACTTCCCTCTATCATTATAAAAGACCCCCAAAAAACAGGCGATTTATACTGCTCTTTTATTTTCAATTTGGCTTCAGCAAAAGCTCTTCTTTTATCATTTGTTCTTAACCAATTTTCATAAAACAAGAGCATTAATTTTTGTGTAACTTCATCGTTTACCTTAAACAAACTTACAATTATTGCTTTCGATCCTGCAAGAAGGAAAGATCTTTGCAATCCTGCAACTCCTTCTCCTACTTGCACCTCTCCTTTTCCTGTTTCACAGGCAGAAAGTATTACTAATTCGGTATTGTCAAGCGTAAGGTTCATAGCCTCATAAGCTGTAAGTACACCACTTTTTTGATTTATATATTTATTATCAGGATTATCCAGTATATCACCTGAACCATATAAAAGTATACCAGAATTTAACAATGGATTATTAGCAAAATCATCCTCTTCTAAGGCTATACTCTCTTTAAAATAACCATGTGTAGCAATATGAATTACTCTTGGGTTTTTTATTTTTTTCAATGTATCTTCTGTAAGCGCTGATTTATAATAAACCAACGGCTGTTTGCCATTTGAAACAAGAAGATCGTTGACTAATCTAATTTCTTTTTCAGTACCAGGTAAATCAGGTATTTTCTTATGGGTAATTTTAGAATCAGCGGAATAAAAATCTGGACTTCCGCAAAGTAAATAGTCGACAATATTTTCCTTACTAACCTCCTTTTGCTTTTTCCCTGAGGATGCCTGCATTTGTATTAAATCTTTTGTATTCGACACAAAAACAAATTTATTTTCATCAATAGCATAAACGTTCTCATCGTGACGAAGCATTTCAATATTAAGTTGATTATAAACACCATCACCAGAGAGATATACTAAAGACCCGTCAGGGATTACGGCTTTAATTGAAGCCCAATAAACATTATACGAATGTTCGTCGTTGACATTAGTAGTAGTAGTATTTTTATAATAACGAAGATTTCGGTGCTCCATATTAATTCCATTATTACTCACTACTGCATATGGCATCGTAGAACCTTTATTTATTATAAAAGCAGCATAATAAACCGAATCGGTAAACACTTT
>JANOTP010000038.1:0-2384 GCA_031416415.1 Cytophagales bacterium
CTTACTTGCATACGTCAACGACCCCGACAACGGTTTAAAAAAAGAAATACAATCCGGAGATTATAAAATTAGTCTTACTTACCGACCTACTGATTTATTGGTAGAACAAGAACTTGAAAGAGACACTTCGATTAGTTTAGAAAAGATTGAAGCGAAGCGAAAACAATTTGGAGCCTATCATTATTTTACACTTTCAATGTCAGCAGGCGATAAAGATATGGTGTATAGTGGAGCTGCAGGAAATCAAAATTTTAATGAACTGGTTACAAAAATTAATTTTAGGTTAGCAGAAAATATTTATGCCGTAGAAGATAAAAAAGATACGGTTTACCTAGCCGATTACTTTATTCCAAACCTTTATGGAATGGGTGGTAAGACACAAATTTTATTAGCCTTTCCAAAGAAAGAAAAAGAAGAATTTAAAGAACTGGATATTTATCTTAAAGAATTAGGTTTCGGCATAGGTAATCAAAAATTTACATTTGAAAAAAAAGTATTTCAAGATTTACCTTCACTAAAATTAATACTATAAATTACTAATCCCGATAGCTATCGCATTGGCGTCAACTTAATTAAGATTCAATATTAATTGACTGTAATTCTGTCGGTCAGAACGTGTTTCATATTTACAACTATAAGCGATAACATCTTCTATTAGTTTTTGGTTGCTTTCGTTTTCAAATATTAACAAGCTAAGATTATTTGCAAGGAAGCGTGTAAATTTAAATAAACTCAGATGAACGTTTCTCTCTTTGTAAAATTTCCACCAATAGTATTGGTAAAGGTGAGAGTGTGTAAGGGCTATAAAAATTAGCATACTGAGAATAAAACACTGTACATTAATTTCAGAACTACTGATATTCTTTAATCCTTTTGCCATTCGAAAATTCGACTTCCAACATTTGAAAAACACCTCTATTCTCCATCTAAGGCCATATAGAATTTCTATTTCATGTATTGAAATTAATTCATTTTTCATATTTGTAATAAAAATATTATACTCTAATAATGCATAATATTCGTCATTATGATTTAGACGCTTATCTCTGTTATTTCTCGCTTTTCTTATGCGTTCTTCAGCAATATGTGATGGCACCTTTATTGCGATTAGTCTTACTGGCAATTGATGTTCCCCTAGCAAAATGGATAAGTCTAAATAACGTTTACCTCTGAGTTTTTGAATAAGATTCATTTTTAATCCTGTCTGAGAATAAATGTTTATCTGGGGTTTCAACTTACTTATAAAAAAAGCTTTGCATAAATCTATTTTCTCAAATACACCAATTGAAAAATATCCAAGATCTCTTATTATTAAATCTCCTTCTGCTACTAGTGGGACTATATCCTGAGCTGATCGTTGATCATTTTTTGAATAATCACTAATCTCAAAAAAGGAGAATAGCTGCGTTTTCAAATCGATAACCGCCTGAATTTTTATTAATGATTTCACTTGCCCCCTAGAAAAGTTACCAGCATAACTATTAACTAATTTATCATCCAAAGAAAAGATAGAACTGTCCTGTACATAAATATGATTGAAGCGTTTAAATATGTGAGTAGTTTTTATCTCGTTGATAAAAGACTTCGTTTCAATACTAATAACTTTTTGAAGGACTACCTGAAGGTACTGATATTGGTAGGTAGTAAAACGTTTCCAAATCGCTTGTTTGGAAACAGTAGAATTGATTAATAAACTTAGCTGTAAGGCCCAATTACGTAGCGAAAAAGAATCTTCAATAGCTACAGAAAAGAAACTTATCAAAAGAGGAACAACCGTTATTTTACGTGATTTCCTTCTATAAAATCCATTTTCCTGAGCGAGTTGTTCTAAATTTAGGGCCTTTATTTTTTTTAATAAAAAAGATTCATTTACCTTTAGGTAATTCATAAATAGGCTGTTATGGTTTTAACTTAATTGTTAATGTGCACCCATAATTAGCCTATTTTTTTCTTTATTAAAAATTAAGTTGACGCCAATTCGATAGCTATCGGGAACAAGATAGTAGGCACAAGTCAGGAGACTTGGGCCAGCAGGGAGGGTTTAATAAAAAGAAGTTATAAAGATGCTAACATAAACCTACTTCACTACTGCTATCTTCCTAAATACAATAGCCTCCTCATTTTCCAGTTTCAAAATATACACCCCTTCCAAAACACCCTGCAAGGAATAAGCCGTCCCCTCTCCCGAAAATGATTTTTTCCAAACAATTTTACCTTGATTGTTCATCAACGTAAGTTGTCCTGAACCGAACCCATTTAATCCATCACAATAAAAGTCTTCTTCCAAAACTGGATTTGGATATACCTCAAAGTTTATAAGTTTACCAGCTTTTTCAATACCTAATACCTCAGTAGGATCACAATAAAAAATTTCAGACAGCGAA
>JANOTP010000039.1:0-24063 GCA_031416415.1 Cytophagales bacterium
GTGTATTAAGGACATAAAGGGCAAAAAACAGTATGAAAAACATGCTAGAAATTAGCAATACATTTTCCATCTCTATATCAGAAGAACAGAAAAAAGAATTTAAAAATTACAATGAAATAAAGGATTTGGGTAATGCCTGACAAACTTAATAGTGCCCCTCTCCTATTTTTTCGGTTCCCTTCTTTCTAACTTCAGAAATAGCCATCATTAACTGCAGACCCAGAACCTAATAAAAAATAATGACAACAGACATCATAGAAATAAATAACTTCATTGTTTTAATTGAGCAATCAAATGCCGAAAAAACGATTGTGCAAAAATGTGAAATTGACGGAGATGTTATTGGTTTTGCGTTCTACGGTTCTGGAAATGTAGAATTAGAAATCAAATATGAAAAAAATACTAAAATTGTAACCAACACTACAGGCATTGCAATTTCATTTTTTGGTAACAGTAAAGTAGAATTTTCACATAAAATAGCGCCTAACAAGCCACTGCAATCCATAAGTATATTTACAAAAACTAAAAACTTACATACTTTACCAGATGGCGAGGGCGAGATTTTTCGAGAACACTTAGACCATCTCATAAACCCTCAAGCAAACTTTGTGGAGGGACCTAGTTTTTATATGACGCCAGAAATGCAAAATGCTGTTCAGAAAATTCTGACTACTCAATATAAAGGAAATACAAGACTCCTTTTTTTGAAAAGCCAAGTAAATGAATTATTGGCGCATTTTTTTGCATTTATCGCTACCGATAAGGTCGATAGCATAACAAATGAAGAACGAGATAAACTTTTTCAAGCAAAAGAAATTATTTCAAATAATATTTCCAAACCACCTTCATTAAGTGAATTATCAAAACTAATAGGGCTTAACAACACTAAACTTAAAAAGAATTTCAAAGAACTTTTTGGTATTCCTGTATTTAAATACCTACAAGAGGAACGATTAAACAAAGCATACGAATTGTTATGCAATTGCGATCAGAGTGTTCGAGAAACGGCTTGGTTTGTAGGATATGAAAGTTTAAGTTCTTTTTCAAATGCTTTTCAGAAAAAATTTGGTGCCCGCCCAAATGAAATAAAACAACAATTCTTTTCAAACAAATCTTAATTCTTTTCGGACAACTATTTTTATAAATGTAGGAGCACCTTTGTATTATTATTAAAATAAAAAATAATTATGAAGGAGCGAAAAATTTTAATTCTAGGAGGAAAAGGCAAAACAGGGCGAAGGGTTGTTGAAAGATTAACTAAGTTAGGATATAAAGATATCCGTATTGGTTCAAGAACTGACAATCCACCGTTTGATTGGGAAAGACCCGAAACGTGGCCCGCAGCCATTGATGGAATGAACACCGTTTACATTACATTTCAGCCCGATTTAGCTATTCCCAGTGCAGTGGAAACTATTCAACGATTTACAATGCTTGCGAGTAAAGGTGGCATTAAAAAAATGGTGCTATTGTCAGGGAGAGGTGAGAAAGAAGCTGAGGTTTGTGAGCAAATAGTAATGAATGCCACCAATAACTGGACTATAGTCAGGGCTAGCTGGTTCAATCAAAATTTTAGTGAAAGCGTTTTTTTAGACCCAATCCTAGCAGGTCATATTGCCCTTCCAAGAGCTGAAGTACTTGAGCCATTTATAGATGCGGATGACATTGCGGATGTTGTGGTAGAAGCTCTAATAGATGATAAGCACGCTGGGCAAATTTATGAATTGACAGGTCCACGCTTAATAACATTTCGACAAATCATAACAGAAATATCAACTATTACTGGAAGAGATATAGAGTTTGAATCGCTTACGTTGGAAGAGAACGAAAAACTACTTCGAGCCTATCAATTACCCGAAGATCATATCTGGTTAGTAAATTATCTTTTTACCGAAGTTTTAGATGGTAGAAATTCAAGTATAACAAATGATATTGAAAAGGTATTAGGAAGAAAAGCAAAAGACTTTACTCAGTATGTGAAAGAAACTGCTGCTACTGGAATATGGAATCCTTCGAAATAAAACTAACAAACAAATAAACAACTATGGCATCTTCTGTTTTTGATAATAAAGCCTTTATTCTACTTGCAACTACTCTATTGACAGGTCTTTTAGCAGGTATTTTCTTTACGTGGACGAATGCGATTACTCCTGGTATTGGAAGGCTTAATGATGTTACATATCTGCAAGCATTTCAGCATATGAATAGAACCATCATTAACCCGCTGTTTTACATAGTAATTATAAGTCCGTTGTTACTATCGCCATTGTCAGCATACTTATATAAATCTAACCATTCCTTTATGTTATGGACGATAGTTGCCGCATCAATCCTTTATTTTTTAGGTGTTTTTGTAGTGACTATTCTTGGGAATATTCCTTTGAATTTGATCTTAGATAAAACTCAATTAAGTGACATTAATTTGGAAGATGCCAAAAGTTTACGAGATAAATTTGAAGTAAAATGGAATAATCTACATCTCATTCGAACAATC
Source organism: Cytophagales bacterium (assembly GCA_031416415.1). GTDB lineage: Bacteria > Bacteroidota > Bacteroidia > Cytophagales > Cytophagaceae > JANYCO01. The sequence continues at coordinate 2,495 of JANOTP010000039.1, forward strand.
ACCTCAATCATTTCTTTTCTACTACTGATCCTAGCTTGTTTGTTTAGAACAGCTGATAGTGTAACAAATAATACAGATGTACATAGTTAAATATTATATAAATATTCAAGGCGTCATTGCGAAGAATACAAGCGTAGCGAAGGATTCTGAAGCAATCTGTTGGCTACGAAGCCTGAGTCCATTTAAATATATACTGCATCTAGTTTCATATTAATATTTTATAGTAAGCAGATTGCTTTCGTCGTGTTGCTTACGGCAACACTCCTCGTAAAGACGATTCATTTCTTTAAATTTTAATAATATTAAGTAAGTAGATTTATACAATTAATTAAAAAATAATTAAAATGAAAAACATTAGAGCAATTTTAATAGGAGCATTAGTTTGGGTATTTATATTTGCAGCGTTTGCAGGCTTAGCATATTTACCAAATATTAAAGATTCATTAGATCAACAAGCCTTAATTGTAGACATACTAATTATACCTTTTGCTACATTTGGAGCATTTATTTACTATAAAAACGGCAATAAAAATAATGGATTTATTGTGGGGTTAATCATGGTAGTGACAGCCTTGACACTCGATGCATTAATAACTGTTCCACTTGTAGAAATTCCAAATGGAAGAAGTTATGAAAGCTTTTTTACTTATCCGTTGCTTTGGATGCTAGCAGCAGTGAATATAGGAACCGTATTTTTTTATTGGATATTAATAGTAAAACGTCGCACAATAACTAAGGAAATTTAGTAAATTGATATTTCAGATACTTTAAATTATTTATTTTACTCGCAATTAAAAACTATCAATTAAGAAAAAGAAATTATATGACAATTGAAATAAGAAAAGCAGAGTCAAAAGATTTTAAAGAAGTGTATTTACTTATAAAAGAATTTGCTTCATTTATTAGAATGCCAGAAAAAGTACTTATCACACCAGAACAGATGGCAAATGATAAGGATTATTTCAATTGTCTTATAGCTCTTGAAGAGAATAAAATCGTTGGTTTTGCAACTTATTTTATTGCGTATTACTCTTGGACGGGAAAAACAATTTATTTGGATGACTTATATGTTTTAGAACACTATCGCGGACTTGGAATTGGAGGCAGTTTATTTGACAAAGTAATTGAAACAGCAAAAATAGAAAATTGCAAAAAGGTAAAATGGCAAGTTTCAAATTGGAATAAAAAAGCAATTGATTTTTATAAAAGTCGTGGAGCAGAAATTGACGAAGTTGAAATAAATTGTGATTTAATGATAAACGATAACTAAGAATACATATTAGTATATATTCATTCGAGGATTTCGGAACGGTTGAAATATAATTAGCGCAGATTTAAAGACAGACAACAAAAATGAAAATATGTATCGCACAGACTAGACCAATTAAAGGCGACATTTCGGCTAATATTGACAAGCACATAAAATTAATTCAACTTGCTTGCTCACTAAAAGCGACTTCAATATTTTTTCCTGAACTTTCCTTGATAAGTTATGAACCAGAACTAGCAAAAGAATTAGCTACAAACCAAGACGATCATAGATTTGATAGCTTTCAAAAAATTAGTGATAGCAATAAAGTTACTATCGGACTTGGTATTCCCACAAAAACGAAAACAGGAATTCAGATAAGTATGATAATTTTTCAACCGGATCTACCAAGACTTACTTATTCTAAACAACAACTCCACTCGGACGAATTCCCCTACTTTGAAAAGGGAGATAGACAAATAACTTTAACTGTTGACAACAAAAAAATTGCACCAGCTATTTGCTATGAAAGTTTACAACCTGATCATTCTGCCCTAGCCAATAAACTGGGAGCAGACATTTATTTAGCAAGCGTGGCCAAACCGTTAAACGGAATAAACAAAGCCTTGAAACATTATCCAGAAGTTGCTATGAACTATTCCATGCCGGTTTTAATGTCAAACTGTGTTGGATACTGCGATAATTTCATGAGCGTTGGACTAAGTTCTGTTTGGAATAAGCATGGGCAATTAGTTGGGCAACTTGATGAACAAAACGAAGGACTGCTAATTTTTGATACCGAAACAGAAATGGTAACTAAACACATTATATAATGCCCCGTTTTTAGTCTCTGCTAAATGTTATCAATTATCTGTTAAACGTTTCAATCGGAATTAGAGTTAAAGAATCTCCCTGCTTTTCATTATCTTAACAACATGACAAAAATCCTAATAACTGGTGCCACAGGAAACGTAGGAAGAGCAGTGCTAAACGCTTTGCAAAACCATGACTCTCATTTTGATATTTATGCTGGTATCAGAGATTTAAAAGAGGATCAACTAAAATTAGCCGATCTTAAACTTAAATTTTTACAGTTTGACTTTACAGATTTTAACTCATACAAACCAGCATTGGAGGATTGTGAAATCCTTTTTTTATTACGACCACCACAAATTTCTGAAGTAGAAAAATATTTCAAACCAATTATTGATACCTGCATACAAACAGGCGTGAAGCATGTTGTTTTCTTGTCTGTTCAAGGGGTTGAAAAAAATAAAATAATCCCACATCACAAAATTGAAAAGCTTATTGTTGACAGTAAAATTCCTTACACTTTCTTAAGACCAGCCTATTTTATGCAAAATTTTACAACAACATTGCGAAATGACTTGGTTAATAATAAACGAATATATTTGCCTGCAGGTAAAGTAAAGTTTACTCTTATAGACGTTCGAGACATTGGTGAAGTCGCGGCTACTATTCTTACTTCTATTTCTCAACATATAAATAAATCGTACGAATTAACGTGTAAAGAAAAATTTACTTTTGCCGAAATGGCTCAGCTATTAAGTAATCATTTAGGAATTAAAATTCAGTTTAAATCTCCGAATCTTATTAGTTTTTTCTTGACAAAAAGAAAGGAAAAAGTTCCAACGATGTTGATACTTGTAATGATTATGCTTCACTATTTCCCAAGATTTCAAAAGGAACCTGAAATAACTGATTGGGTAGAGAAAATCACTAACAAACAACCGACAACATTTGATGTATTTATAAATGATAACAAAACGTTATTAATGCGATAAAAAGCAAATGTATTTAAACCATTACTCACCAATTACTAATTTTTCCCATTCTTGTTTGTCTGAAACAATTAGACGTAAAAAGTAAACTCCAGGTGAAACGTTCAGATTGACTTTTATAGAATTTCCTTGTAATGAATCTGCATAGACTAAAGTTCCATGAGAACTTAGAATTTCGATGCGACCATCTATTACGCTTTCAATCCTAAATACACCTGTGCTTGGATTTGGGTAAATCCGAATGGAAGATTCCTGATTTTCCTTATACTTTATGGACATCAATTCACTATTGGCATTCATCACCAATGCAGGATCGCCACAGAGTATTATTTGTGTTTGTATAATTTCTCCAAAAGCTTTGTTGGGATCATTTAAATTTTTGTTTATAATCTCACCAATTGGTTTATTTAAATTTTCTAAACTATCGAATAAATGCCTATATAGGTTGGAGGTGTATTGGTCCATTGCACCAGCATACATAGTTTCGGATCCCCCCAATGCCGCTATAGCACCACGATCAGGTGTATTAATCCAGTCTTCTACTAAGGAATAATTATTGTAAATATTTCCTGCTTCACATCCAACAAGAATAAGCATTGGATATTTGCCTTTATTTTGAAAACCATTGGAATCAACACTTGCATAACCAAAGTCCGGGAATGTTATACTTTCCGTTGCATGTCCAAAAAAGGTTATAAATCCTGTCCCTGAATTTACCTCATTCGAAATAGAAACTCTTGAAGGCCCATAAAAATCTGTATTAACAAAGCTAAGGACTACGGTACCTTGCCATGGAGAATTTTCTACAATTGATTTGTATTTGTTTAAGTTGCTTGAGAAGAAGTCGGACTCATTCAAATTATTCCCACCCGATAGGTGTATCAGATTTTTACTATTGGAAGCATCTGCTTCATGTTCTTTTACTTTGTTGAGGTAGTTTAGGATTTCTATATTATTTTTCCCAGGTATTCTACCTACTGCTATTTGAGGATGAAAATTCTGATCCATCACAAACAACAGGTCAGAGCCTGGAGTACCCGCTGTGGGTACCAGATTTCTGATTTTAAATTTTTCTTCAGGTGCATTATGGAATTGTTCAGGTTTCCATCGATAGAAATTACCCTCTTGTTGACAGACAAGATCCACACCCTTTCCTATAAAAGAAATAAAACGTGCCTCCGAATTGTTTGCTATAAGATACTTGCCATAATTGTAAAGTGCGAGTGGTGTAAATTCTCCATAAGAAAATAAATCATAAAGATCCGTCGTCCATTCAATAGCTACCGAATAATTCCCCCCCTGAACGGATGAACGATAGTCAGCATATTCCTGAACACTTGTTTGCAGTAGTGGATGAGAAATGATGTAATAATTACTGGTAATGTTGGGTAGCGTAAATTGTTTGGATGTTATTTCAAATGGTTTCATCAGCGATGAACGGCTTATAACCAGGAAGGAATCTACATACTCTGGATAAACCACTGAAATCTGGGACCCGTTATAAGAAAAAGGAAGTAGGTTGACCTGATTTGGATTGGAAATGTCGAAAATCATTGGATCGGGGGTATTCCAAGCTAGTTGTGTAATTTGTGGCGTGCTATTTCCGCAAGTATAATAGACCTTCGAATTGGATGCTAGTGAATTCATTGCCTGTGGATAGGTTAGCCTGCAATAATTAACGGAGATTCTATTCATGAAACCTGCATTATTCGAAATAGGCTGTAATGTAATTTGCAAAGAACTATTTGACAAAACAGAAGAAGGTAACGTAAATACCATTCGGCTTGTTTCATATTCTTTAAAACCCTCAAGAGTATCTACAAAATCGGGAGATAAGGGATTGCCTATTTTTAAAACCACTTTTCTATCCATTGGGTAATAATTTCTTCCCACCACCTGAAGCTCCAGTGTAGGATTAAAGTTCGTTGGTAAAGCATCATGAATACCTTCTAGGATGAAAGTGAACGACTCGAAGATAATTTCCGAACACCATCCTTCTCCAATATCAAAGCCACTTGATCTGGTTAGACCAAATTCAGGACCGAAAGCATAAGTTTGATGAAAATATTTCGAGATTTGTTCGCGATGAAACAATTGACTCGTTGAAGAAGTCAGATTAGGTGTAGACATACGTGCTGTACTAACATTTCCTCCCCAGTTCAAAAAATAAACCGAAGTATCGGAGTGCAAATTCAAAAAGCGATGAGGTTGATGCGTTGATTTTCTATAAAGAGCGGAATCAAGAGTTCCATCGTTTCTCTGACCATAAAAATACAAAGTATCATTTGTATCGAAAGAGCCATCTCCTTTATCGGAGATCAATATCTGTTGTTCCAGCCCCCTATGAAACAAGCGAATAGTTTCTGGATTTATATTGGACGGCATGCCTTCATTTACCAGAGTCTGTTTTGTGAGATAGTAAATTCCGTTCTGATAAGTTTTAATGCGGATATAGGAAGAGTTTACATCAATCCATTCGTTTCCATATTGCGCTTTGGAAGTGTAGCATAAAAAAAACAAGCATGTTGTGATAACAATTTTATAAAATCTCATCGGTTAAAAAAAATTTATTGAGAGCCTAATACAAAAGTAATGAATTAAAATACCCCTACAAAATATTAGTATTAAAATAATAATATTAAAACTCTAACTTTAAGATATAGTATAGCTTATACAGATCTTATTCTTTTTAAAAGCAAGACGCTTGACAAAAAAAGCAAGACGATTTTCTTGCATAGTACATAGAAATCAAGGGCGTAAATTTGTCTTGTTTTTAATAATGTATCATCTTAAAATACTTTTAATCGTTAGCCTATTTACTATAATATACAAAAAAATAAGTCCACAGCCGATATGTATGGCCCATACAAGACCAATTAAAGGCGACATTTTAATTACTTTTCTACTACCATGGTCAATTTCAATAATGCAGCAGGTACACGTGCAGAAATAATTTTGAGCAGATCCAACTCTTTCAGGTCGTCTTTTTCCTCGATCTCTTCCGCAAAGGGAGTAAGCCATTCTTCGCAGGTAAGTAACAAAGAATCTGTATCAACATCTGGAAACTTTGCCAGGGGATTTGCTTGTTGTGCTTCGAACATGGCTGCTTGCCACTGTTTAAATTCAGGCGTGAAGTTTAACAATGTTCTGCCTTGTTTTTTAACTGTATCACAAAGTGCTTTTGCAACGATTTCTTCCTCCGGATCTTCCAGGGGGCTTGACTTCAATATAATTTGTCCGATACGTAATTCAGTGTGTACAACCAGATCGTTTGAAATTAAATCCCACTGCACAGAGACAGCATTTTTTACCATTCCCTTTAGATCCTTTGGATTGAGTGGAGCGGCCATGAATATTTTTCCTGTTCCCTCACGAGCATCAATATGCGCTACTGAAAGCCATGTTTCGTTGGCAAGAGAATCTTTGTGACCGAATTCAGCATAGGTTCCGTTGGCAAGTTGAAACTGTGATTGGTTACCAGGTCTGGCAAAGGCTACACGTTCTGGATAGGCATACGCCAATAATAAACCGGTGATAAAGGAATCAAACTTTTCGTTGGAGACTTCTATCTCTATTAGGTCTCTATACGATTTAGCCACGCGCTCGATGATGCCCAAGGCACGTCCTTTGCCATCGTTTTTTCTGAAGCGACGTAAGGCTTTGATACGTTCGTTGAGATCGATACCGAAATCTTTTAAACTCAAAGGATCCTTCTCTTCAATAACTGCAGCGATATCAGTAGCAAGGGCTTCTTCTCCAAGATCTTTCGACTTCAAAAGCATATGTGCTATCCGTGGATTGCAGGGTAGCTCATGGATTTTTTTTCCATGCGGCATAAGTTTATTCCGATCCATTGCTCCAAGGTAATGCAGGGTTTCTCTCGCCTGCTTTACATGTGATTTAGGTGGAGGAGTAAGCCACACCATGTTGTATATGTTTGATATTCCCCAAACGGCCATCTCCAATACAAGGGGAGATAAATCGGTTGTCTCTATTTCCGGCTGATGATGTCTTTGTAAGGTTTCGTGTTGTGTTTCTGTCCACATACGATAACAGACACCGGGCGACAAACGACCCGCGCGACCAGCACGTTGATCTGCTGCATCTACCGATATGTTTACCGTTTCCAATCTTGACAAACCGGATTCGGGATCAAACTTGGAACGTTTGCCAAAGCCAGAGTCCACAACAGTTGTAACGCCTTCAATCGTTAAACTTGTTTCAGCAATGGAAGTAGCCAGTACTACTTTACGCATCCCTTCTTTATCGGGTAGAAGTGCCGCTTGCTGCTGCGCAAAGGGAAGTTGTCCATAGAGCGTATGTATAACCGTATTCGGAAGTTTATCCTCTAATAATTCTTTGCAGCCTAAAATTTCTGCTTGTCCGGGTAAAAATACTAGGATGTCACCTTTGTTCGCTTTGCTAGCTTTTTTTACGATACGTGCAGTAAGTTCGGGGAGCAAAAGCACATCGCTTTCGCCAGTGTAGTGAACGACCACAGGATATTGCTTGCCTTCACTTTCAATGATCTTCGCTTTTAATTTCGAAGACAGTTCCGGCAGATCCATCGTGGCCGACATGATCAGCAAGCGAAGATCATTCCGCTTGGTCAGTTGCGCCTCTCGGCATAAAGCGAGTGCCACATCCGCATGGATGCTACGTTCGTGGAACTCATCAAAAATTACCAGCGCAACGTCTGGCAGGTTGTTATCCGATTGCAGCATGCGGGTAAGAATGCCTTCTGTAACCACTTCGATGCGTGTCTTCTCGCTGATCTTTGTTTCAAATCGTATACGGTAACCAATGGTTTCGCCTGCTTGTTCTCCCAACAACTGACTCATACGAGTAGCAATTGTTTTCGCTGCCAATCTGCGTGGCTCTAAAACGATTATTTTTTTACCTTCAAGCCATGGTTCATTCAGAAAGGTTAAGGGCAACAGTGTACTTTTCCCGGCACCAGGAGGTGCTTTTACAATAAGGGAAGTACCCTTTTTAAAATGAGATATAACCTGCGAAACGATTTCCTGTACAGGTAATGTGGTGTTTGGAATGGTGTATTTCAAGAAGTATATTTTTGACTGATACAAAAATACATAAAATTGAGCGGTAATTGTTCAATAAGAATAAATACCTTCCTTCTGCTCTAGTTATTCGTAGTCATAGACTACGAACAACGAGTTTTGACGCGTGTCAATTTTTGCGACATAGTGAAATTGTTGACTTGCTGCGTAGTAACATGTTGTTGGAGAAAAGCTCCAAAAACGGCTGCGAAAATCATTAGTTGACCAGACTTTTTTATTAATTTTATTAATCTCCATCGAAAGTTATGCTACGATTACAGTTAGTCGCCGTGTCTAAAACATTAGTTATTTTAGACACGGGCCTAGTTAATTAACCTCTGGATTTAGTTAGTTTACAACTGGAGTAAATAGAATTATACTTTAGGGTGAATTAATTTAGGTTTTAGGTAGGATAACTAAGGTAAAAGTTACGACAACTTAGCTTTTACCCTAATTTTATTAACCCCAGAGGTAGGATAGCTTATCTCAGAAGTTAATTAATTACGCCCAGAGCTTACCTAATTAAGGTTTTATCTAAGTCAACTAATGTCAGAGGTAAATTAACTTACAATGGAGGGTGAATGGGCTACCTCTGAGGTTAGTTTAATTAACATTAGAGGTAAGATGAATCGGTCTTTTACCAAACAGGGTTATAATTCAAGTAGAATAATAAGCAATCATAAAAAATATTCTTATGAAATATTTTTTATGCTATAATATATAGTGTAAAACAACTCTTCTGGCATTTAAGAAAAATAAATCTCTTTTTTTGTTTACTTTTTTTATTCTAAAGTAATAAAAGGAAATTTTTATTTTTTAATACTTATAACAAAAAAATAAAAATAATTTTTACTTCTTAAATAATAAAATAATTTTTCATTCGTAATTATTATAGAAAGGGAAATATAATAAACAGCCTCTCTTTTTTATATTAATTATTATTAACTTTTAAAATGTACAATTATGACAGCAATCTCAAACAACAGGATCTCTGTAACCTTAGAGGAACAGGCATTAGCAGACATTAAAGCTGCGTTTCAAACAATTAATAACCATTTACCCTTTCTCATTGGACTGAACAAAGACGAGAAAAGTTCCATGGTAAAGATCAATGTATCCAACAAACAATTTGTAGAGGATGCAATTACAGTGATTAATAGTCATCCGGATATTTTCCCTGCCTATGTAGATGGAGCAGAAATCAAGAAAGACTTTATACTGCATACGCAACTTGATGAACTGTTACATCTATCCAGTCAGTTGACGAATAAATTAAGCGACACGCAAATGCTGGCAGGCAGCGAAGCGTATAGTGGTTCGCTGATGATTTACAAAATGGCCGGCGCAGCTTCCAAAGGAGGCTTGCCAGGAGCTGATGCAGCCTATAAAATGTTGTCCGTACGTTTCTCAAAACAAGGACCGTCGGATGTTAATAAAAATACAGATAAAAAAGCCGACAGTTAATTTTGCTTTTTTGATTACCCAGAAGCTCTTCCGAAAGGGAGGGCTTTTTTTTGTGAGAATTTGAAATAAAGTGAGCTAAAATGGTTCAATCTACAAGTAAATGGTTGTGATTTGCTTTCAATTAAACGATCTTTGAATCGTGCTAAAAAAAATGTGTATAAATAATAATTAAAATGAAAATGAATCTAGGCATTGTAAAATTCATTCCTTTTACTCTTGTACCAATATTTCTTATTCTATATTTATATGAGAAAAATGTTAATTACTTATTTTTGATTTTAGGAATATTTTTATATTGGCTAATATTTACTATTTCAATATATTTTAAATTAAAGTCGATTCTCAGGGAAGCAATAAAAGTTCCAATTTCTCACAAGAATGGTAGGCTCTCCAATGAGTTAATTAGAATATTTAAAGATATTGCAATTGAAAGAAAAGAAAGGTATCACAAATTTATTGCTGGTATATATATATATGGCAATGACAAACCTTTGATGTTAATTAAGAGTAAACAATATTATTCTCAAATTGATTGTAATGCAAATTATGCAAATTTTGGTATGGTGATAGAATTAAATGTTAATGATAATAATAATAAAGAATATTTACTTAGTTGGATTAAAGTAAATATGCCTATGATTAAAAATTTCTATGATAACGAAAGTGATGTAATTGTAATTGAGTTAATTTCAAATTTTAAATTCATTCATTTTAATAGTCCACTAGTTTCTGAAGTCTTATATAATTATTTAAAAGTAGATGACAGGCTTAATTTTGGTAAATACAGATATTTATATTAGTCAATCTAATTTATGCTAAAGAGATATTTGAATAATAAGAAAAAAAAGTTACCTCAGTATACATCTTAAGTATATTTTGGATATTAAAAGGATCTTCATGTTTAATTCGATGTTAAGTAATAAAATTTTACTTTTTAAAATATTTACTTTTTTTTATTATAGTGTTATAAATGCTCAAAACCAGTTATTCGTAGTCTCCAGACTATGAACCTTTGATAAATTGAAGTCTGTGACTTCACGCCGCAGGCGATAACTGAAGCTATTTAATACCTCAAGCTATTTTCTTTCCTAAAATAATTTAAACAATATTTTAAAGAAGTCTAACATATTTATACGTTTTGAATTGTGTTTTTAATTTTTTAACTATCTAATCCCCCTACTCATTATATACCTATATTTAAGTGCTAGTATTATGAAGATCTTCCTGAACTAGTAAAAATTCCATTTATAGAATAACCTTTGGAGCGGATACTTGCCTCACTCTTCGCCTGCGGCGTGAAGTCACAGACTTCAATTTATCTAGAGTTCGTAGTCATAGACTACGTACAACAAGGGCTTAATGACACTCCAGATGCACCGGCGAGACGCATCTCAAAATATTTGTCCTCGGCGTTACTGCGTGAGAATTTTTAAAACAAAATAGACCGATTCGTCTACGTAGCCTCCCGCAGCATAGTCGTTGCCTTTAGGTGATTGGTCGCAGGGGACTGCTTAGCCAGCTACGAAGAAGGAATATCTTTATAAGTATGCATGTGTCAATTATTCCTTTTTGCCACAACTCTATATTCTAAAAATTACACTATTTGATAATATATTTTAATAAAATAGAAGATCCAATAATACTAGTACTAGTAGTGTCTTCATATTTGGCAAGAATAAATAATTTGTCATTTTTGATTTTAATATCTGTTCCTATTCCTATATTATCACCTAAAAGCATAAATCCGTTTTCCCCAAAGGATTTATATTCTAATCCATTTGTTTTTACTTTAGATAATACACTCTTTGTATTGGTAGAATTGCTATAACAATTCGATAGAATATAAATATTGTCATTTTGGAAAACTGTAGAACTAGCAAAAAGACTGATCCCAGGTTTCGAATAGGTTAAAATTAAAATGCCTGAATTTCCAAAACTATTATCCATATTCCCATTTAAGGAATAACATTTTATCACAATACTAAAAGTATGGTCATCATTCATAACAGAACAAAATACATAAATCTTATTATTGTATATTTTAAGATGATAATTATCTTCTTTAGGTAAAGAGGCATCCAATATACCATTCATAGCAAATGTATTATCTAATTGACCATTGGCTTTTATTTTCTTTACAAGAAATGGAATTCCTCCTCCATAAGTATAAAAATCTCCCAAATACTCTGTTGTTCCAGCGAATAAATCCGTCTGTATAAATCCATTTGTTCCAAAACTTAAATCAGGTAAGCCGACTATGTTAAATCTACAAATAGTATCATACCCATAGCATAAAATTCTATCTTCATCATACTTTACTATCTTGTAAAGTCTATTTGCAATAGTGTCAACGGGAAGACCTAAATGGTTGTAATGAATAGCTCCAATGCCTGCTCTTGTCATCCAGCAACTTCTATCATTTAATATACACGCATCATATACATCTTCATTTATCGGTATATCAAGTCTTCCCCCTAAACCATAACTAAAGTCTGATATACCATCGTAATTAAAACTTGACAAAGAAAATACACCTAGGAAACTTTGAAAAATATTATCAGACAATACTATATTATTTTGAATAAGGTGTATCTTATAAAAATTTTTATCACTGAAAATTAAGCGGCCATTATCGCCAAATGTATTATCAATACTTAACTGATTACTTTCCGAAGGTAATACTTCGGTTTTTGATTTTTTTTTGCAACTTACCAGACAAACTGATATTATAATAATCAAAAATATTTTTGCGTATACTTTCATAATCATTTTTTAAACTCATTGACACTAAAAAAAATTCTTTAAATCCTTTAGTAAGATGTTATGATTACTGCACACTTACTTTTTTACTACCTATACCTCTATCAGTAGTGATTACAAAATTGTATAAACCTTTTGGTAAGGTAGAAATATCCATTTGAGTATTACCATTGGCAGACTGTTTTAACACCTCTTTCCCCAATACATCAAGCACCATTATTTGTTGTATAGAATAAGTTGAATGTATATTTATATTTTGACTAGCAGGATTAGGAAAAAGATTGATGCCAATATTTAAATTTTCTAAACTTGATATTGTACCAGTAACAAAATCTGCAACTAATCTTATTACGGCAAAATCCTCATTAGTTGTTCCTAAATCAGTTGAACCAGCAACCACTATATTCCTATCGGATTGAATGGCAATACTGCTCGCTAAATTACCGTTTGTAGCACTAAAAGGAATTTGTGTTTTAGCCTCTACTGTCCCTGTACTACTTATTCTACATATAGCAAAATCGCTTTTTGTTAGATTATATGAATACCCTGCAAGAATAATGTCATTGTTGTTTATATCTTCACTAACTGAATAACAAATGTCAACATTGGAAAAATTTATATAAATTTTTCCATCAATATCCAATGTATTGTCTAAAGAACCATCCGAATTTATCCGAGCTGCAATGAAATCTGATCCATCAGTGCCAACTACAAATATTTTACCACTTAACAACAAAGTCAAATCATAACCATAGTCATTATTTGAACCAAAATCTATAACAACTAGACCATCTGTGTCGAAAGAAGTATCAAAACTACCATTAGCATTCAATCTTATAATTCCTAAATCCCCATTATATTTTCCAGTGACGAGTATTTTTCCATCAGTTTGAACTAAAACAGATTTTGGATCAAAATTTTGAAAAAATAATTTACCATCTAAGTCGAATGAATTATCAAATGAACCATCCGTGTTTAATCTTATAATAAATAAGCTATCCGTTAATGATTGACCTACTAATATTATTTTATTATCTATACTCTGAATAGCCATCGCTGAGGTATAATCATTTTTATTAGTTAAATTAATTAATAATTTTCCATCTGAATCAAAGGAATTATCTAAAGACCCATCATCATTAAGTTTCACTACACTAATATCAAAATTAGTTGCTGTCTCATAAAAGCCAGCTATTACAATCTTATTATCAGATTGAACTTTCATACAAGAAGCTATAGCACCATATGTAGTACCCATTGGAATAATAGCAATTCCATCAGTATCAAAAGTATTATCCAATGTCCCTGTATTGGTGAGCCTAGTTACCGCAAATTCATTGTTGGGATTTACGAAAGTATAACCACCCATCACAATTTTGCCATTGTTGTCAATGGCAACTGATTTGCAATTATCATTTCCAGAACCTATTGTAATTTGGTTTTTACCATCACTACTAAAAGTCATATCCAAGCCTTGTCCAAAAATATTATTGATAATGGAAAAGAGGATGAGTATTAAAAATATGTAAGTCTTCATACAGATATATATTATAATGTTTTCTATTTAGTTATTATTATTTTTTTATTTTGTATAGTATTACCATTGGTAAATTTAATATTATAAAGCCCATTTGAAATTTCATGGGTATCAATTTCATAGTTAATTTTACCTTCATTAATTTTACCATCTTTTATTAATTTCCCCATATTATCAAGCAATTGCCAATATACCTCATTTTTTAATAATCCTTCAAAAACTACATTAACCTGATCTGAAGAAGGATTTGGATATATATCAATATTCTGTTGATTCTTCACTTCATCTGAATTTGAAAGAACAACTACATTACCATAAGTTCCAGAACCTTTAACATAAGTAGCTTGATAGACTTCTTTAGTATATGCATCTTGTATAAATACTATTACTTTCAATTTAGCATTTGCAGGTAAGGAATGGTTCCATGATTGAGAGCTATAGATAAAAGAGCCTGGTGTCCATTGCCATATACTATTAATAAAATTAGGCCCAAAATAGAAATTACCTGCTGGGTCTGGAAGCATTTGTCTACATGAATTATTATAAATAGGGTTGCCATTTGCTGTATCCTCAACGACAACAAAATGCAGAATTATATCTTTTGCAATAGTCTTATTGTCAATATAATTTATTTTTACCTTAGCAGTAACATTATTTGCTGTAATTATTGTAGTAAGGTCAATTTTGAAAATTGCATTTTCTAAAACAACAGCGTCAACATCTGCTGTATCCAATCTCGTAACTGCTGTTCCTCCAGAATAAATTGCACCGTTATACTTAATACCGTTTAAAATAGTTTTAGGGCTTGAATTACCATAAAAAAGCACTTTTGAAGATCCTGCATTTGGATAAACCAAGTTGATTGCATCTCCAGTTGGAAAACTTGTATGATAGTTTATAGATACCACGTCACTTTTTCGTTTATCAATAATGAAATCAACAGCGTTATCAGGTGCTAAACAACATGCACGAGCTCCTGATTTATTAGTTAGGTGTTCTATTAAAGCGATTTTATTTCTATTCCCAATCCAAAAACTATCTATTCCAATACCTGCAAATCGTGCAGCACTTATATCTGCCACTGAGGCGAAATTAATCCTAAATCTTACTGAGGTTTTACCAGAATAACTTTGCAAACCAATCTTAGATAAATTATTATTATCAAAATTGACAGAACTAGTTGACCAACCTTGAGCCAAAGGATTATTATTTGTGCTATTTGCCAAATAAGTAAAGGGAGTTGCAACTATACCTGCTACGTTATACCAATTTATACCTTCTTCCAAATTACCTAACTTAACCCAATTTAATCCTTCATCTGAAGTAACCTCTAAAATTGCACCTGCCGGTTTATCAATGATTTTACTACTCAATTTAATGGCGAGCATTGGCTTGTCTAATTGACTAAAATTGATACAAGGTCCATATAAATAAGAATGTTCATCAGTTTTATATTTTCCATCAGGTGAATTTTGTCCTGTACTCCAAACATTACGAGACCCAGCACCAAAATCACTTGGAGCAGTTCCCCAACCCCATGATGAATTCGTCCCATCATATGCCCAACCTTGATTTGAGGATGTGAAATTTATTGCATAAGGATCAGAAGAGGTCGGAGTTTTTCCTGGCAAAGTATATATCCTAATTATTGTATCGTTTATACAACCTTTATCACTTGTTGTTCTTAATCTTGTTTGATAAGTATTTGTAATAGGATAGGAATTTGATGGATCAGGAAGAGACGCCATTTGAGTCAAATCAATACTACCATTATTTGTAAAATCCCATCCCCAACTTACAATAGAATTTCCTACAGGGATAGTTGAAACATCATGAAAAGTAACATCATTCAATCCACAAATATTTTTCCATGTAAAATTAGATTTAGGGTACTTACCAACTGTTGTTGTTATTAAATTTGAAGTTGTTGCACAAGTATTAACTCCATCATCAACTTTGACAGTAGTTAAACTTCCATTTGTAAGTATAGAACTTGAATAAAAATTACTAGTCAATAATGGACCTGATCCATTAATATAAAATTGATAACTACTTACAGCGCCTGTTGTGTTTGCAGTAAAGGTCACTAAATCACCTTCACAAATGATATTATCTGCATCACTACTAGTTAATGTTACCGTTGGGGCGGCTATAACATTAACAGATGTATTTGCAGGAAAACTACAACCACTTGCTACAATCGTATAGGTGACAACTTGATTTCCTGCACCCGCAAGAGACGGTGAAAAATTTGTTCCCGAAACTCCATTGCCTGTTAATACACCCCCAGCAGGGCTAGTTGTGATAGAAAAAGCACCTGAAGTATTACTACATACTAATGAAGGTAGACCATTTACAGAAACACTAGGATTAGGATTAGTTACGACATCTATTAATATAACTGAAGAAGTTTTCTGACAGGTAAAATTACCATTATCTGCCACCACCGTTATCTGATCGTTGTCAGACAAATTTGTAGTAGTGTAAGTATTGGTTGTAGAAAGAGTCGTAACAGGTATACCATTTTTTAAAAACTGATATCTTCTTGTAGTTCCACTGGCAGTAGCTGTAAATGTAACCGATTGGTTAGGACATATAGTATTGTCAGCATCATCACTTAGTAGACTAATGGTAGGTGGAACTTTTACTGTTAATCCAATTGCATTGCTGTTACTGCATCCCGCTGCATAGTTGTAAGTATAAGTAATTACTTTAATTCCAGACGTCAACCCAAAGCCATTAAAGGTATTACTACTAACTCCTGTTCCGCTCCATGTTCCTCCTGCACCTGATGGAGTTGCTGTAAGTGTGTAAGGTATATTTTGATCGTTGCAGTAATAAGGTTCAGGTGTATATGTAATAGTGGGCGGAGGATTAGAAACACTATTTAACGTACCATGATTTTTTGCATTCGCCGCCATATTGGCATTTTGATTGATTGGACAACCAGTCGATGGATCATACTTAGTCAAATTAACTGTTGTAGCCGCTCCGCTAACTGCCTTAACTCTAATGCCATCAATAACTATAGAATCAATCGTAGAAGTCCCATTCCCTGCATAATCCATCCGAATCCATAAATTATAAATTTCATACGTAAAAATAACAGCAGGAATATCGCCGCCAGAATATAGTGTTACTGAACCCACGTTAGGATCAAAAGAAAAACCAGAAGGAGCTAATAAAAAGTATCCACCAGAGCATGAAATGGCAGCGAAGTCACCTACTAAAGTTTCCTTTATAACTATTTTTTGTGTCTGGGTAACATAAGCACCATCCTGACACATGGTGGGCCATGTTCCAGATTTCACTACTACCTGAGCATTTGCGCTCCAATAAATAATAGTGAGCAACGAATAAATTAATATAAGTTTTTTCATTTTAATAATAATGTAAGAATTGTATTAGATTCTGAATTGAAGTTATTTAGCTAGTCACAATCGGTAAATTAAACTTAAAAAAATCACATAGTCAATGACCCATTTGGGTTATATTTTCTTCTTTTTTAATCTGTAATATTATTTAAAGTCAACTAAAAATTTTAATAATACCATTTATACTATTAATTTGTTTCTTAATTATAAAACCAGTTATTCGTAGTCTCCAGAGGCTATGTTATACTTTGATGTTGTCAAGAGAATTGTTTGTTTTTAATGTATAGTGCAATAACTCAATAGTTGAATTCATACTAGTTTTTAATTTCTCTAACATTCTGAACAGATCAACATAATGTTGAAGATATTTACTAGCCACTCCATTATAACGACTCATCCATTGTTTAAATCTTCGATGAAGATTATTCGCATTGTGGATATGATATATTTTATCTTTTACAAATTCCTTTTTTCTAACAAAGAGTCTTTTATGTTCTAAATGATTATCCTTGGCATACCAATGGAAATTTCTATGCGAAACTGTAACTAATACAGCACCTTTGGAAAACCATTTACCGGCTGCCTCATGAATAGCCTTCTTAGTTAAGCGGCCTCTTCCGGCAACATTCATAAGCGTATTTTTACTTCTATCCGCACTTATCAATACAGATACATGACCGCTGTGAATACCATCTCTGGATTCTGCACCACCTCTTTTGCGTGCCTTCCGTTCTGTGATCTTTTTATTTCCCTTTTCTGAATACAAAAAGAAGGTTTCATCTGATTCTATAATTCCATTCAATTTTAAACACCCAGCTTCCTTTAATGGTTTTAGAATCTTGTGTCGCCATGAGAATGATGTTTTCAATGTAATACCAACTTCTTGAGCACTTTTTCTTAGAGAATATCCCTTCATCAAACAGTCCAAATACTTTAACCATTTATCTTTATGACGTATCCTACTAATTGAAGTACCTGTAACTTCAGAAAAAGTCGTATTACATGATTTGCATCTAAATCTTTTGATTCCTGCTTTACTTATGCCATGACCAATTACTTCTTCAGAACTACAGCTTGTGCATAGTAATTTTTGTTTCTCAAATTCAGTCTTCCTTATTCCTAGGATGCTTGTATTGGCTTTTGAATTATTACTTTCTTGAATTAACGAAGTGTTTAACCATTTATAAAGCTGATTCTGTTGACTTATATCAAGAAGAGATATTTCTGAAATTAAAGTTTCTAAACTATTCATACAGCAAGTGTTTATTGATCCTCAAATATACAAATAACAACATCAAAGTATAACATAGCCTCTCCAGACTACGAACCTTTGATAAATTGAAGTCTGTGACTTCACGCCGCAGGCGATAACTGAAGCTATTTAATACCTCAAGCTATTTTCCTTCCTGAAATAATTTAAACAATATTTTAAAGACGTCGAACTTATTTGTAAGTTTTGAATTGTGTTTTTAATTTTTTTATAACTAATCACCCTACTCATTATTTACCTATATTCAAGTGCTAGTATTATGAAGATATTCCTGAACTAGTAAAAATTCCATTTATAGAATAACCTTTGGAGTGGATACTTGCCTCACTCTTCGCCTGCGGCGTGAAGTCACAGACTTCAATTTATCTAGAGTTCGTAGTCATAGACTACGAACAACAAGGGTAGTCATAGACTACGAAAAACAAGGGCGGGGAAAACAAACTTATACCGTTTAATTTTTTTTTATACGATGTACTATACTAAAAACTTATTTTTTAGAGGGACTAATGGGCTTCGTGCAATTAATTATTTTAACAGCTATATTTTCTTTATCAGTATTGTTTTTTTCTATTGCAGTTAATAATTCTACTTCCGATTCGAATTTCTTAGGATATTCGTATGTGTCATTTTTTAGCCAAATTACTAAAAATATACCTGAAGTAGTTTGGGCACTTTTCATATAAGTTACAAGCTGTGTATTTATTGCCTTTTCAATATTAATATGATCTGCTTTTTTAAGTTCCAGACAAACCTTTAATGATTCGTTATTTAGATTGGTATATGAAAAAAGTATATCAACATTTCCGTTACCTTCTTTAGATTCTCTTGAAAGATGTATACCAAGCTCTTTACAGGAAGGTTCTAAGAAATTTGCTATGTATTGCTGAATTTCTATTTCATTTTTAGGATCGGAATATCGCTGATCTCGCCAAAAATTCATATACCCTTCTTTCAACAAAATATAATGCTCTAAAACATTATTTATCAGATCAATTATAAAGGCTTTTAGTTGATTACTAGTGTTGAAATTTATTTTCTGAATTAATACTATTGGCTTGCCTTCATTAATTTTTCCATTACGCCAAACATCTTTGAAGAAATTCAATAATGGACGAAAAATATATTTATATTCTTCTTTTATTCTTCTATCAATATTTTCAAGAAATCCGATCTGATCTTCTATAAAATCTTGTTCTATTAGACCCTCGTGCTTTTGACATTCAGACTCCAAATGCTTTTTATAAAAAGCATTTAATAAACTAATATTAATTCCATTTTTAATTGAATAAGATACGATTTTTTGATTACCATCTGTATCTATAATAACAGTAGGAGCGAATACAACGCTAGTTCCATCAGATTGATGGACATTTATATATTCTGCTTCGTTATTCTCTTTTTTTTCAAAAACGGAAAATTCAATACCTTCATTTCGATATTGTTGCAAGTAATTTATAAATTCAAATTCTTGCTCAATATCAAATTCAAGTGAATGGTTTACTTTAGGTGATTTATGAGATGAAATTGCTCTGGAATTTATAAATTGAGTAGTAACGTCTTCTCCATATTTAAGATGTTTTTCAAAACTCCATATTTCAGTTCCCCAAAAAGCTTTAGCACCGTCAATAAGCCTTTCTGATAATCTCTGCTGCTCATTTATACCTTCAAGATCTTGTATTAGAAATATTTTTATTAATGATATTTTACTGACTTGTATTTTATGTCCTGCAATCCAAACAGAATCTATATTTTCATTAAAAGCTTTAGATAGGATTAAAATATCTTCTTTATCTATTTTAAATAAATTATCATCTTTCTTCTTACCTAAATGAACATTGTATATTTCTTTTTTTGAATTATTACTTTTATTCGTGCTACCATTATAAGCAAGAGTAAATTCATATTCTTTATTACTATTTAATTTTAAATCCTTAGCTTCATAAAAATTAAATCCGTCAAACGTAAATAAGTTACATTGGTTATCATTATAATCATTAAGTATAACATTAGAACCGGACATTGATTCGTTAAAGAAACGAAATTCACTTCCGTATGATTTTGATAACATTTTAACTAAAAGTATATCATTAGATATATATCTAATGATATGTATTTTCAAATAACATGTGTAATTAGAAATATACTTTTTGTTATCCGTTTTTAACGTTTCAAATATTTCTTTTGAAACGTAGTAAGCTTCATAAGTGTTATCTAAATTCATTTCAACTTTTATAAAGTGTTTAGTCAACAGAAGTAATCACTAATTTGTTACTTTTACTTCGATTGGAACTTTTATCATATTTTGAATTGTGGTATAAAGTTCCACATCTTGTTTTTTGGTTTCTAAAGAAACAATAAGTGAATATCTCGTTTTGGATTCTACCTTATTTAAATGCTTTCTCTCTCTCCACCATCCAATAATTGGGAATACACAAATTAAATTACAAGTAGATAACTCTGCCGCTGTACCAGTCCAAATATCAGAATGTAATGAACCAAAATTTCTATTGCTTGCTCCTATAGTCCATCTGCCGCTCCCAGAATTATTTTGAACAATTTCACCTTCAGCTCTTGCGGCAATATTAATTCTTTTCTTAAACTCAGCTTCGATTTCACCAATATTATTAAGATCAAACCTTAAGCCATGAGATTGATATCTATATCTATCTTTCCATCCAATTTCTCCTGCTCCTGGTTCAATAAAATATGACAAAGTAATTTTCAGCTTGACTTCGAGATTTCCTAGGTTTAGCAATTCATCTTTTGGCCAAGGCAATCTATAAAAATGCATTTCATTCAATGATGGAATACCATTATCCAAAATAAATGGTTGTATATATTCTTGAGCAATCATTGACAAAGAGCTCTCCGAACTATAAAGTGCTTTTTCTAAATTAGGAATACCATAACCAAATATTTTCATCAAATTACCAATATCTGTTTTATTATTACCAAAACTAAATTGATTAAACATTGTTTGAGTCCATTCGGCTGAATTCACAATTAGACCTCTAATTGTTTCTGGCCATGCATCAACATATTCTGATGAAACT
>JANOTP010000040.1:0-17293 GCA_031416415.1 Cytophagales bacterium
AACCTAGGATATCCATTCAACTCTAACCGAGATGACTTTTATTTTGTACTTGGTGATAAGAAAGGTTACATCACTTCTAACAGAGAAGGTGGGGTTGGAAATGACGACATCTACACTTTTAATATCAAAACAAAAAAAGACATTATTCATAGTATAGAACTTCCAGATGATACTATTGAACAAGTAGACAGCTTGCCACCTACTGCCTCTAAGGTATCAAGAGATGAACATGTAGCTGACATTCTCAAAGACAATGATGGTGCTCAAAAACTTGCACAAGTTGCAGGTATTATACTAGACAGTTTATCAAATACTCCTGCTAAAAATATGGAAGTAAGTTTACTAGATGAACATGGAGATATCATAGCAAAATCTATAACAAATGAAAAGGGTGAATATACTTTTAACAACTTACCCAATAATAAAGATTATAAGGTCCAACTAAAAAATCCCGACCATAAAAACCAAACATTTATTAAGCCAAAACCTACTGTAAACTATACAAATGTAGCAGTTCAGCCAAGACAAGAACTTATTTCTAAAATCAACAAAGAAGCTTCTGGAATACCTAAAAATCTTACCGTATCAGGAATTGTAACCGATAGTTTAACTAAAAAACCCGCTGCAAACATAGAAGTACATGTACTTGATGAAGTAGGAAATATCTTGTTGACCACCACTACAAATGAAAAAGGTGAATACAAATTCGACAACCTTCCTTCTAACTCTAATTTGAAAGTTGTTTTAAACAATACCAATCCAAAAGAAAAAGCCTATATAAAAACAAAAGCTGTACTAAAATACACTCCTATTCCTGAGCAATTGGAAACGAAAGAAGTATTAATTACAACTATTTCCAAAACGGATATGGAAGGTAAAAAATCTTTCGTAGTGAAAGGTACTATTACAGCAGCGAATGGTAAACCAATTTCTAAAGGACAAGTACATTTGATAGACGAGTTTGGAAATATTGTTAAAACAGTGACAGTAGATGCTGCTGGCAATTATAAAATAGATAACGTAGCAGGTTATAAAGATTTCAAAGTTGTTTATAAAACTACCGCAAAACCTACTGACGAATTTATAACTACCAATCATAAAGTAACGCATATTGAAGAGGTAGGTGCGTCGCTAAGAACAACTACTGCATTGATTGCCACTGTTGAGAAAAATTCTTTACCCGAAGCTAAAAGCATTTCTATTGATGGAATAATATTATACGAAGATACTAGAAAGCCTGCTGTCAATGCCACTATTCTATTGGTAGACGAAACAGGCAATACTCTTAAAACTACAAAAACAGATAAAAACGGATTTTATAAATTTAGTAATCTAACTGCCGATAGAACTTATAAAATAATTTTACAACAAGGTAATCTAAAAGGTAATTCTGAAGACAAAAAGTATCTTTCTGGAAAAGTAAATGTAATCGGTTCTGATGCTCCATCAAGCAAACATTTATTTGAAAACATTTATTTTGATTTTGATAGTTACTCTTTAAGAAGTGAAGCTAAAAAAGTATTGGATGATTTATACCAATATTGTAAAGACGATCAAAAAATACAAATAGAATTGTATGCTAATACAGATAGCTACGGAACATCCGATTACAATAAAATACTATCCGCCAAAAGAGGTAAAACTGCCATTGATTATCTTATTGATAAAGGACTGAGTCAATCCTCTATGGTCGTAAATTCAATTGGCGAAAACAAATCAATAGCAAGCAATGAAACTGAATTGGGTAGACAATTAAATAGAAGGGTTGAGTTTTATATCTTAGGGGCTACTAATATTGAGTCGAAAGCTATGGCATTGGTTATCGAACCAAAGAAAACATTATACTCGTTAGCTAAAGAATATAATATGACCGTTACTGAGCTTAAAGAGTTAAATGGACTTGTGGGTGATGAGCTAGTAGCCAATACAGTTATAAGAGTGAAGAGGAGAGGTGATGATAAAGATATTATTGCACCAATAACTCGTCAGCAAGCTTACAATAAAAGTGAAGAGAAAAGGTATTCAAAACTTGAGCAAGAATTAATCAAGAAAAATGAAAAAATTAATCAGAATTTTGATTACGAAAAACCTGAATATAAAACTTTAGTAGATAGTGCTGCAAAAGCAGAAAAGAAAAACAGCGTAGGAAACAATAGATATGAAGGACCTAACATGGTTTATTATATAACGCAACCCAAAAATACTTTATACAATATTGCACGCTTATATGGTGTTAAATTAGAGGGATTAAAAGTACTTAACAATCTTTCTAGTGATACCATTTTTATAGGTCAAAAAATAAAAATTGACTTTAATCAGAAAGATCTTTCTATTTCTGGTTATGTAGTAAAAGAAGGTGATACCATTGGTGAAATAGCAAAAAGATTTGGCTTGACGATTAATGAGCTATTAGAAATAAATAATCTAGATGGTTATATACTTAGAAAAAACATGATATTACGTTTGAAAAAAGATTAAGTAATATCGTTATTTCATAATAAAAATAGCCTTCATACTATGGAGGCTATTTTTATTATGAAGAAACGATAAATGTTGAGTACTATTTTAGAATCAATCGGAAAAGTTGGGGAGAGTATATTTTCAGGAATAAATATTAGCTAAACGAAATAAGAAAAAGGAGGATCAATCGGAAGGCCTTAGGAGTTTTATTGAAATTATTGGGAGAGTTATGTTATGATTATCGGAGTAATAAACGAAAGCCGCTTTAAAAGCTTTTTTGGTTTCTTTCCAAAAAATGATTGGCAAGAGCAACAGCAAGAGCAAGAGTATTGAGAAATCCCCTCAGATTTTTCGATTGATCCCTATTTTAGCATAACCTCTCTTTTGATCTCATTAGGAATATCAATTTCAAAACTTGTACCTTCATCTTCAGTGGAATTCATTCGAATAGTTCCATTTATTTTTTCAATAGTTTCATTTACGATATATAAACCAATACCAGAGCCAGTACTTTGTGTTGTAGCTCGGAAGAACATTTTAAAAACATGTTCCCTATATTTAAGTGGGATACCAATTCCATTATCGGTGATTTTCATTTTCAAATATCTTTCGGAAGTTTCAATATTTATTTGAATTTTTTTATTTTCCTCCGTCGTTTTTTGATATTTTATGGCATTCGATAATAGATAACTTATTATTACATAAATACGAAATTCGTCGTTAATGAAAGGAGTATTTTGGGCTATATCAATTTTGAAATCAATGTCTTTTACAGAGGTATTTTGAGCATGTTCAATTGAATCTATTGATTCCTGAATTATTTTATTAAAGTCAATTTCTACAAGTGTTTTTTCTTGACGCGTATTCTTATAATAATCAATAATATTATTAATAAAATAATCTAATTTCTTAACGCTATCGCCCAAAAAATTCAGGAGACTATCTACGGTCTGAGGTTCTGTTTTAGCTAATTTTAAAATACCAAGCATCGATTTGACGGGAGCTTTAAGATCATGAGAGGCACTGTAGGCAAAACGATTTAACTCTTCATTTCTTTTTTGTAACTCTGCATTAGTATTTTTTAATTGTTTATTTATAAAATGAAAACGAAATGCATTATCAATAGCCATTTCCATTTCATAATCGTTCCACGGTTTTTCGAGATAACGAAAAATCTGACCTTTGTTTATTGCTTGAATTATAGAAGCAATATCTGAATAACCCGTTAGTAAGATTCTGATAGGTTCAGGATATTTATATAATATAGATTCGAAGAAATCAACGCCAGTCATATCGGGCATGCGTTGATCGGAAATAATGATATGTATTGTAGGGTTTTTTTCTAATATTTCATATGCCTCATTTACATTATTCGCAATATTTACAGTATATGTATTCCTGAATTTTGCTTTAAATGAATTGAGGTTATTAAGCTCATCATCAATATAGAGAATATGAATTTTTTCCATTTAATGAATGGTAAAATAAAAATCAGTTTAATAATTAGTACTAATAATGAAATAAGGTAATTAAAAAAAGTAACTTTTCAAATTCCTATAACCTTTAATTAGGATAATAGTTTTTGTCTAAGCATAAATTCCAACTGCTTATTCGCTTGCAAAAGACTTTTTGTTAGTTCTAAATTTTCTTTTCTTAATGAATATACTTCATAAGCCTGTGTAATATACATCATCAGTTCATCCTCGTTCCAAGGTTTGTTTAGATATCGATAAATCTGTCCTTTGTTTACAGCATCAATAAGCGCCTGCATATCAGTATAGCCAGTAAGAAGTATACGTATAGGATTAGGGTATTCCTTAACAATAGATTCTAAAAATTCCACTCCAGTCATTTCAGGCATTCGCTGATCGGTAAGGATAATTTCAATATCAGTAGTTTCTAATACTTTTCTACCCTCTACCGCCGACTCTGCGGTATAAACATCATATATTCTCCTAAAATTGGCTTTAAAAGCCGAAAGATTATTGACTTCATCGTCAATGTAAAGGATTTTTATTTTTTCAGTTGCCATAATTAAATTATCTTTTATTCACTATTTAGAAATATAAACATAAAAAATGTAACATTTTATTGTTTATGGAGTAAAACACTATAGAAGAAATTTAAACGATTAAATATAGAAAAAGTTATGCGCCAAGATTAGTATTTAGTATTTATATCATACATAAAAGTAATTTGTAAATTTTCAATATTGATCCTTATTTTTGGACAATATATATAGAATAATTATTTAACTAATAATTTTTTTTAGAAATGTTTAAAAAACACTTATTAAGAGTAAGTAAATCTCAATATGATTTAAATTCATACAAACCTTTTTTTTATAGGCTGAATATAAAAAACGATAAAACTAATTTAGCAACACTACTTGATACTAACGAGGCAGTAGAAATTTTTGATGAAATCAAAAGCCAACTACAAGAATTAATAAAACTATCAAATCCCACTAAACGATTTGATAATGAAATTTTAGAAATTTCAATACACAAACATTTAAAAGATTCTACTCTAGAAGAATATGGTGTTTGGGTCTATTATCCATGGTCTAATCGTCTTGTTCATATATTAGATGAAGAAGAATTTATCAAAGTAAGGACTAGTCGCAACCAGCATAAAATTACTCAGGAAGAACAAGAGAAATTAAGAAATAAAAAAATTGGTGTCATAGGATTATCGGTAGGACAATCGGTATCTCTAACTATAGCTATTGAGAGGAGTTGTGGAGAATTACGAATTGCAGATTTTGACGTTTTAGAATTAAGTAATTTAAATCGTATAAGAACAGGGCTTCATAACTTAGGTGTAAAGAAAACAATATCTGTTGCCAGAGAAATAGCAGAAATAGATCCATTTTTGAAAGTAGTATGTTTTCATGAAGGAATCAACAATGAGAATATTCAAAGTTTTTTAACAGAAGGAGGGAAGTTAGATATTTTAATAGACGAGTGCGATGGACTTGATATGAAAATAGTATGTCGTCAAAAAGCAAAAGCATTAAAAATACCAGTAGTGATGGAAGCCAGCGATAAAGGCACCATAGATATTGAAAGGTTTGATTTAGAACCTAACAGACCAATTTTGCATGGTTTTATTGATCATTTAGATGTATCTCAAATTGCAAATTTAAAATCAAATGAAGAAAAAATTCCTTACCTACTTGCTATAGCAGGGGGTGAAACCATTTCCAATAGAGCTAAGGCGAGCATGTTAGAGATTGGACAAAGTATTACTACTTGGCCACAACTAGGATCCGCGGTAACCTATGGTGGTGGAATCACAGCGGATGTTTGTAGAAGAATATTAATCAATGAGTTTTCAGATTCAGGCAGATACTTTATTGATCTAGATGAATTAATTAAAAATAAAAATAATTTTGTATCGATAAAAAAAGATGTTTTATATAATTCTTCCCTAGAAGAATTTACTATGCTTGAATTAATTAAGGAGGCTTCTATTCCTATTTATAATAATCAAATAGAGCTTACAGAGAAATTAATAATGCATATAGTTGAAGCTGGCATAAGTGCTCCATCCGCTTCAAATGCTCAGCCATGGAAATGGCACTATCACAAAAAAAATTTATACCTATTTTCTAATATAGTTTACAACTCAGAATTAACCGATCCTATAGGATCCGCTTCTTTCATAGGATTGGGAGCAGCCACTGAAAATGTAGTTCTCCTAACTCATTCTTTAGGCTATGATGTATTGGTAAACAAGTTTCCAATAAAAAACAATTGTACTGTCGTAGCTGCCTTTAGTTTTTTCTTAAAAGATGATTCACTTGCTACTGTCGAAAAACATAGTTTCGATGAATTAGTAAATTATATTCCCTTAAGAACTACTAATAGGAAAATCACAACTAGACAACAGATTGATACATCTGTTTTTGAAGACTTACAAAAAATAGCAACTTCTATAGCTGGTGCAGAGTTAAAGCTGATTCATGAGGATATTAAAATTAGTAAACTTGCTGAAATAATAGCTAAAGTAGATCGAATAAAAATGTTGGATAAAAATGGCCATCAAGATTTCATTTTCGAAACAAGATGGACAACTGAAGAGGCTGAAAAGACGAGAACTGGAATAGATATACATTCCATTGATCTTCCTCCTGGTCAAATAGCTGGACTGCATATGGCTAAAGATTGGGAAGTGCTCGACTATTTAAATAAATGGGAGAAAGGTCAAGGACTAGAAAGATTTTCACGTGGTCAAGCACTCTCTGCTTCTGCTATTGGCTTGATTACGATGCCTAACTACAACATTAATGATTTTTATGAAGGAGGAAGAGCCATGGAAAGAATCTGGCTTAATGCTACTATGAAAAATATTTCTTTTCAGCCCCTTACCATTGCAACATTGATTTTTAATACCTTTCTTTATGAAAGTAAAAATACATTTTCTACACCAATGATCGAAGAATTAAATGTATTGAGAAAAGAGTTTGAAAATATATTTTCAATAAATAAATCAGTAGGCGAAATAATGCTTTTCAGAGTATTCCTAGCCGATGCCCCTGAAAAAAAATCATTACGAGTTCCCGCACAGAAGGTACTTTCATTTAGTAAAAATGAAGCGCCATGATAAATATAAGAATTTTCAGAGCTGTTGACGATATTAAGTCTTGTCAGAAATTCATTGAAGGCCACATGAAAATTTTAAAAGCATTTGGTATTACTATGATTACCTCTGCTAATATTGAATGGTTTGTTGATCCCTTTACTTATGTTATTATTGTTGAATCAATGAGTGGTGATAAAGTTTTTGGAGGAGCTAGAATTCAAATTGCGGGTGGCAAAAATCCACTTCCTATAGAGTCCGCAATTTGCGAATTAGATACGAATTTTCATTCTATATTGAAGGGCTATGAAGGGCATGGTACTGCTGAAGTCTGTGGTTTGTGGAATTCGAGAGAAGTAGCAGGTTTGGGTATAGGAAGTATTTTTCTTACTCGCACCGCAGTGGCTGTTGCCCCTAAATTAAATATTAAATCGCTATGGGCATTGTGTGCACCTTACACTGTAGAGATGGCTCAAAAAACTGGTTTTGAAATAGCTACGTTTGTAGGTAATGAAGGTACTTTTTATTATCCTAAAGATGACCTTTTAGCGACAGCAGTGATTATATATGATACTAACATATTAGACAAAGCTGATATCGATGAAAAGAAAGAAATTTTATTATTAAGAGATACACCCAAACAACTCAAAACGGAAAAAAGTAGACGAGGAGAAAATTTTACTATAAACTTTGACTTAACAGTATGAAAAATATAAAAATTCAACTTGTTTTATTTTTTTTTCTTGGACTTATAATTATACCGCCGGTAAGAGGAGAAGAAATTATTTTATATTCAAATTCCGATGAAACTATTACAATAGCAAATCAACTAGAACTACTTGAAGATACTCAAAATATTCTTTCTGTCAAAGAAGTATTACGTTCAAGAAATTTTCAAAAGACTACTTTAGAAGTTCCGAATTTACAAATAAGTAACTCTTCTTTCTGGGCTAAGTTTCAAATTAAAAATTTAACCGACCAACAAAAAATAGTATTAGAGCTTCCTTATCCTATTATAGATGAGGTTATCTTATATTCTATCCTTCCTTCAGGAGAATATAAAATGGAGAAAGCTGGCGAATATATTCCTGTAGAAAAAAGATTTTATAAACATCAAAACTACATTTTCAATATAGAAATTCCCACAAATGAAACGCGAACTTTTTTAATAAAAGTGAGAAGCAGTGAACAAATGCAGTTGCCTTTAATAGTGGGTACATCTAATTTAATATTAGAATCACTTCTTACAAAAGATCTTATTTTTGGGATTTATGCGGGAATAATCTTAGTGATGTTTTTCTATAACCTATTTGTGTATTTTGTAGTTAAAGATCGAACATACTTATATTATGTTTCCTATATTTTAACAGTAGGGCTCACTCAAGCTTGCTTGCAAGGGTACTCTTTTAGATTTCTATTTTTAGATTCTTCTCTTTTAGCAAATCAAAGTATGATTATTATCCCTGCTCTATCGGGTGTCACTGCGCTGATTTTTTTAAATAGTTTTTTACAGGTAAAAATTCATACCCCAACGTTATACAAAATTATCCTTATTATTTATGGAATGTATGCATTGGCGATAAGTTTAGGGATAGTAGGACAATACCATATAAGTCAAAATTTAGTTCAATTATGTGCTATGTTAGGCTCCGTATTAGTATTTATTATAGCTTACAAAACTGCAAGGAAAGGACTTAGGGCTGCTAAATTTTTCTTTATTGCATGGTCTATTTTCCTATCTTCTGTAATAATATTTGTGCTGAAAAATTTTGGAATACTGCCTTATAATAATTTTACTTTTTATGCATTACAAATAGGTTCAGGGCTTGAAGTAATATTACTTTCTTTAGCACTTGCAGATAGAATAAATATTTTCAAAAAAGAAAAAGAAGAATCACAGCAACAAACAGTTAATGCTTTATTAGAAAACGAAAGAATCATTAAAGAACAAAATATTATACTGGAGGCAAAAGTAACAGAACGTACGTTTGAATTAAAAAAATCAAATAATGAATTAACCACTACGCTTAGCGAATTAAAACAAACCCAATCACAATTGGTTAACGCTGAAAAAATGGCCTCTCTTGGTCAGCTTACTGCAGGTATTGCTCATGAAATAAATAATCCTATTAATTTTGTTGTATCAAATGTTAAACCGCTGCGGAGAGACATAGAAGATATTTACCAATTAGTGAATAAGTATGAAACTATACATTCGAGTGATGATATACAAAACGAATTACTACTTGTTAATACTTACAAAAAAGAAATTGATTATGATTATTTGAAGGAAGAAATTTCAACATTATTAAAAGGGATTGAAGAAGGGGCCGTTAGAACAGCGGATATTGTAAAAGGACTAAGAGTATTTTCTAGGCTTGATGAAAATGATCTTAAACGAACCAATGTTATAGATGGATTAGACTCTACGATTTCTCTACTTAATAGTGAGATTAATGGTTACATTGATTTAGAAAAAAATTACGCTATTCTTCCTGATATAGAATGTTATCCTGGTAAATTAAATCAGGTATTTATGAATATTTTAAATAATGCAATTTTTGCAATAAAGGAAAATACATCAAGGGTAGAAAAAGGATTACTTGTCATTACTACAAGTTCCGATTCAGAATTTGTCAAGATTAGCATTAAAGATAATGGGATTGGAATGAGTGATAAGATAAAAGCAAAAATTTTTGAACCCTTCTTTACTACCAAAGATGTGGGTAAGGGAACGGGATTAGGAATGTCTATTACCTTTTCGATTATCAACGATCATAATGGAAAAATTGAAGTGAATAGTGAATTTGGTAAGGGCACAGAGTTTATTTTAATCTTACCTATCAATCAATAATCGATGAACGACTCTCTTATAATTCTTGGTTTCCCTAGAGCATCAAATTCTATAACTAGTTTTTTCCCTTCTACTTTAGTGGTATCTCCATTACATTGACTTCCTGGGTACATAAAATAGATATAATTTTTTTTACCTCGAGCAAACTGTCTATTTCTTTCGGGTGAACCAAGTAAAGCAGCCACTGCATCATCGTCCAATTCTCTTAATTGATCTTTTTTATCAATTAGGATTTTTACTAATTCAGCTCTTTTATTACCACAGGCATTGTGATCTGCTTTCCAGGCTTTATCGTCAAAACCATCAATCGTTTTTGACTGATTGCAACCGACAAAAAAAAGCGAACTTATCGAAAATAATACTACTATATTTTTCATTATTTTATAAATGATTTTGTACAAAATTAAGAATATAAACCTTAATCCAAGCCCATTCCTTGAAAAGGACTGATAGCTTAAATACACTATAGGATAAAATTATCCACAAACCCTTTAAGAAACCTTATAATTCTTTATTTTCGTGTTGGTGTATTAAGTAAAATTAATAAATGGCTGATAATAAAGAGGGTATTTCTGGAAACGGAAATGACGACAACATACATGATATCATTCCAGTTTCGGGTCTATATGAAAACTGGTTTTTGGAATATGCTTCCTATGTAATTCTTGAACGTGCAGTTCCTGCAATTGAAGATGGATTAAAACCTGTGCAACGACGAATCCTTCATGCTATGAAGGAAATGGATGATGGTAGGTTTAATAAGGTAGCCAATATCATTGGCTCCACTATGCAATACCATCCTCATGGCGATGCATCTATTGGTGATGCGATTGTTAACGTAGGACAAAAAGAATTGCTTATTGAGACACAAGGTAACTGGGGCGATGTTCGTACAGGAGACAATGCTGCTGCTGCGCGATACATTGAAGCTAGACTTTCAAAATTTGCGTTAGAAGTAGTTTTTGACGCTGATACTACCAACTGGCAACTATCCTACGACGGAAGAAAACGTGAGCCAGAAACACTTCCTGTTAAATTCCCTCTTCTATTAGCACAAGGCGTAGAAGGTATTGCTGTAGGACTATCTACGAAAATTCTTCCTCATAATTTCTATGAGTTGATTGAGGCATCAATTAACTATCTTAAAAAACGAAAGTTTGAATTATATCCAGATTTTCTAACTGGAGGAATGGTTGATGTTTCCAACTACAACGACGGACAAAAAGGAGGGAAGATACGTTGCCGTGCAAAAATAGAAGAGAAGGATAAAAAGACGTTACTCATCAAAGAAATCCCTTTCAGTACTACTACTTCTTCCTTGATGGAGTCTATCGTAAAGGCTAGTGAGACAGGGAAAATAAAAATAAAAAAGGTAATAGACAATACTGCTAGAGACCTTGAAATTGAAATACAATTACAACCAGGCACCGATCCAGATATTACTATAGATGCTCTTTATGCTTTTACAGATTGCGAAGTATCGGTATCGCCAAACGCATGTGTAATTGTTAAAGGAAAACCAATGTTTCTAGGGGTTACCGAAATACTTAGAATTTGTACAGATCAAACGAAAGAACTCCTCAAAAGAGAATTGGAGATAAAACGTGTGGACCTAATGGAAAAAATATTTTTTGGCTCACTGCTAAAAATATTTATCAGCAAGGGAATGTATAAAATGAAGGAATACGAGGAGGCTGGATCTAATGAGAAAACATTTGATATACTTCATCTTCTTTTTAAACCTTATTTAAAACAATTTTATCGTCCTATAGAAAATGATGACTTTGCTCGCCTAGTTGCTAAGCCATTGAGCAGCATTACACGTGTCGACATCAAAAAAGAGGATGAGAAAATGAAAGAGCTCGCTGAAGAGATCAATCAAATTGACCATAACCTCGCAAACTTAACTGAATTCACGATTGATTATTTCAATAACCTACTAAAAAATTATGGTAAAGGTCGTGAACGTAAAACAGAAATTAGAACGTTCGATATTATTTCAGCTACAACTGTAATTGCAAATAACCAAAAGCTTTATGTAAACAAAGCAGAAGGATTTTTTGGTTATGGAATGAAAAAAGAAGAATACGTTTGTGATTGTTCCGAAATAGACGACATTATTGTTATTACAAAAGAAGGCAAGTGTCTTATTAAAAAAATAGGAGATAAAGTATTTACTGGAAAAGATATTATACATATTGCGGTCTTCAAGAAAAACGATGAACGCATGGTATACAATATGGTATATGCTGACGGTCCTGCAGGCGCTTCGATGGTAAAAAGATTTCAAGTAATGGGTGTTACCCGCGACAAGGAATATGATCTTACGAAAGGCAACAAAGGTAGCAGAGTACATTACATGTCGATCAATCCGAATGGAGAAGCAGAAGTAATAACTATTACGTTAAGTTCAACTAGTTCTGCTAAAATAAAAACATTTGATTTTAATTTTGCTAGTCTTGAAATAAAGGGAAGAAATTCTCAAGGTAATATTCTTACTAAATATGCAATCAAAAAAATAGCCGTTAAGTCTGCAGGTGTATCTACTCTAGGAGGTATCAAAATAAGTTACGATGAAGCTACGGGTAGATTAAATACAGAGTTGAGAGGTAAATACATTGGTAATTTTAAAAATGATGACTTCATTATTGCCTTTTATAAAGACGGTACATATGAACTTACAACGTTTGAAATGACCAACCGTTACGATGCTTTAAATCTATTGTTGATTGAAAAATTCAACCCTGAAAAAACAGTGTCGGCCATTTATTTTGATGGAGATTCTAAAACATATTTTGCAAAACGATTTAATTTAGAAACGATTACTGTAGGTAAGAAATTTGGTTTCATTTCAGAATCCAAAGGTTCTAAACTTGAAGTGGTAAGTACTCAACCTACTCCAGAGGTAGAGGTGGTGTATGCTAAATCTAAAAATGTTACGGTTACACAAGAAGTAATCAGTCTAGATGATTTCATAGAAGTACGAGGATGGAAAGCGGTAGGAAATAAAATTTCCGCCAATAAAATTAATTCATTAAAATTAGTCGGCAAAGACGACGACGATCCAGAAGGATATGAGCCAGGTACTACATTGGAATTGAAATTTTAAGTTAGTAAGAGTAAAGAAAATCTTATATGATTTTCTTTACTCTTTTTTTTTCTGCCCTTTCCACCCTTGGTACTTTTCTCCAACAAGGCGTGAAACTCTTCAAAATATGTTTTAAATTATTTAGAAAAAAAAATAGCGTTGAGATGCTAAATAGCTTCAGTTATCGCCTGCGGCGTGAAGTCACAGACTTCAATTTATCAAACGTTCTTAGTCTGATACTACGAACAACGTTGGGGACTTGACCCGGAACTCTTCAAAATATGTTTCAATTATTTTCAGGAAAGAAAAATAGCGTTGAGGTGCTAAATGGCTTCAGTTATCGCCTGCGGCGTGAAGTCACAGACTTCGATTCATCAAACGTTCGTAGTCTGAGACTACAAACAACGTGGGATAGCAAGCTTTTAGCGTTACTATCATAAAAGTTCTAATTCGTTTCTTAGATTTTCTTTCGCAATAATTTCATATCGTTCTCTATATTCAGGAGTACGAAACAGAAATGGCATTTCAAGAAATTTAGAGAGTACTTTTTTTCTGCCTGGTTTATACAAAAGTTCAGGCACAAGTTTATACTCTTTTCTTACTTGTTGAGTATACTTAAAATAATCAGTTTTACTAGCTCCTAGTATCTTCAAATCCGCATCCAGCATAAGTTGCGTGTCAAAGTCTTCGTTAGCAGAAATAATAGTATGGTTTTTAGTAGCGAGAATTAATTGACAAACTTTTGTTATCCTATCCGCAGTAAAATTTATTTTTATTAATGCTTTAGAAGCATATAAAGCACTTTTATCTTCGTTGTCATTTTTCAAAGATTCGTATATGACATCATGAAACCATACTGCAAAAAAAACAGTTTCATAATCAGCTAAGCGATTCTTAACTTCTGAAATTGAATTTAGCATGTTTTGAATATGCTCAAGAGTATGGTAATGTCTTTTTTTAGAGGAATAATTTTTAACTAAATCATTAAAAATATTTTCTGAAAGACTAGCGTCTATCAAGTACTTCGAAACTATTTCAGACCATTCAGTTTTATAAGGAATCATAGCTTTTAAAGACGTTATGTCAATAAAATTAATCTAAAAACTTAATGCGTTTAATTTACTTTAATCGTTCCTCGATCTTTGCTAGTAAAAGATCACGAAGTGGTTCTATTTTTATACGCTCTAATACATCGTTGGCAAATGCGTGAAGCAACAAGCGTTTTGCTTGAGTTTCTCCAATGCCTCTTGAGCGTAAGTAAAACAATGCTTCTTCATCTAACTGACCAATTGTAGCTCCGTGAGAACATTTAACATCGTCCGCAAATATTTCTAGTTGTGGTTTTGTATTCACGGAAGCTTCTTTTGACAACAAAACATTTTTGTTTGATTGAAAAGCATTTGTTTTCTGTGCATCTGGTTTTACAAAAATCTTACCGTTAAAAACGCCAGTAGATTTATCATCCATGATACCTTTGTAGAGTTCGTTGCTATAACAATTAGCCTTCGCATGATCTGCAATAGTATGGTTGTCTACATGTTGATTACCCTTTAATAAATAGAGTCCGTTCATGTAAGCTTCGCAATACTCTGCATCTAATGTGATGTTCAAATTGTTTCTTACGATTGCACCTCCAATTGTAATGGTAGTGGAAGAAGAAGTACTTTTAGCTTCGTGTAAAATTTCTGTTGATCCTACGTGATAACTAGTATCTGTATCGTCTTGAATTTTATAATAATCAACCGTAGCGTTTAGTTTTAATACTAACTCTGTAATAATATTTGTAAAACCTGTATTCGAACCAATCGTATGAAAACTTTCGATAATAGCGGCTTGCGAATTCTCTTCTGCTACGATAAGATTCCTTGGTTGTGATAAAATGTTTCCTTGACGACTATCAGTGAAATTATAAAGAATGACAGGATATTTTAATACACTATTTTTTAAAACATTAATAAATAAACCGTTTTCTGAAAATGCGGTATTTATTAACGATAGTCCATCATTTGACGAATACGTCTTACGTGCAAAATATTTTTCAGTGATGGATTTATCTACGTGTTTAAGTTCTTTTATTTCTAACTCAGTAGTAGGAGAGAGGATAGAGGATAATTCTTTAGAATAGATACCGTTGATTAACACAATAGTATTGGCTTCCAATGGATATAAAAATCCTTCAATATCTTTTTTTGTAAGGGTGACGGAAGGAGATATATTAAAATCCTCTTTTAGTAAAGAGGCTAGATTCGTGTATTTCCATTCTTCATTTTTAGTTGTAGGAAATCCTGTTTTTTCAAAATTAAGAAATGCTTCTTTTTGTTTTGAATACATAAGAGTATCCGA
The DNA here is from genome assembly GCA_031416415.1 of Cytophagales bacterium. Lineage (GTDB taxonomy): Bacteria > Bacteroidota > Bacteroidia > Cytophagales > Cytophagaceae > JANYCO01. Next base: position 15,330 of record JANOTP010000040.1, read on the forward strand.
ACCATTAATTCTATTGGTTTCAGCAATTTTAAAATCTTCTGAAAGTTTATTTTGTAAAATACTCATCGTATTTGTGTATCGTTATTTATGCAACACTATTTTCTGCTTTGATCCAATCGTAGCCTTTTTCTTCAAGCTCTAACGCTAAATCTTTAGTACCCGTTTTTACAATTTTCCCATTGTATAAAACGTGTACAAAATCAGGTACTATATAATCAAGTAGACGCTGATAGTGTGTAACAACGATCACTGCGTTGTCTTTGTTTTTAAGTTTATTTACGCCATTAGCTACAATACGAAGTGCATCTATATCTAGACCAGAATCTGTTTCGTCAAGTATTGCTAATTTTGGTTCCAGCATAGCCATTTGAAATATTTCATTTCTTTTTTTCTCTCCACCAGAAAAGCCTTCGTTAAGAGAACGTTTTAAAAGGGATTGATCAATTTCTACAAGTTCCATTTTTTCTTTCATCATTCGAAGAAAAGCAGGAGCATCCATAGGCTCAAGTCCTCTGTATTTACGAACTTCATTCAAGGCAGTTTTCATAAAATTGATGGTGCTTACACCTGGTATTTCAATAGGATATTGAAAAGCAAGAAATACACCTTCTCTAGCTCTATCTTCAGGACTCATTTCCAAAAGATCTTTTCCAAGAAAATCAACTGAACCACCTGTAACTTCGTAGTCTTTACGACCAGCGAGAACAGAAGCCAGAGTGCTTTTTCCTGCACCATTTGGCCCCATGATAGCATGTACTTCACCTGGTTTTACAACTAGGTTTAACCCTTTGAGAATTTGTTTTTCTCCGTCAATCTGGGCTTGTAAATTTTTAATCGTTAACATCTTTTTTTAGTTATTACTACACAAGGTAAATCTTATGCATTTATTATTCAAAATTACTAATTTTGGGAGGAGTTGAATTTTTAAACTGTACACCAGTCGAAATACTACCTTTCCTATCCTGCTTACTATAGAGTTCTTCTGCGGTTTCCTGTGCTACTATTTGCAATTCAGAGTAAGAAGTTTTATTTGTAATAAGAGGAAATCCTGCGACTCTATTTGTGTTTGAACATACCACACAGGTTTTTATTGAGGGCAGAATTTTAATACGCTGCTCGGGTATCTCTATTCCACAGGAAATACAATTTCTCATACGATTACCCTACACTGCCTTCTAAACTTACAGCCAATAGCTTTTGTGCTTCCACTGCAAATTCCATTGGCAATTGGTTTAATACTTCTTTAGCATATCCGTTTACAATTAATGCTACAGCTTGTTCGGTAGTAAGGCCTCTTTGGTTGCAATAAAAAATTTGATCTTCTCCAATTTTTGAAGTAGTCGCTTCGTGTTCTACGGTTGCTGTATTATTTTCTACTTCTATATAAGGAAAGGTGTGAGCACCACACTTATCGCCCATAAGAAGGGAATCGCATTGTGAGTAATTACGAGCATTTTCAGCACGTTTCATTATTTTAACTAATCCTCTATAAGAATTATGTGATTTACCAGCTGAAATTCCTTTAGATACAATACGGCTTTTTGTATTCTTACCGATATGAATCATTTTGGTTCCTGTGTCTGCTTGTTGCATGTTGTTTGTAACTGCTACAGAATAAAATTCACCTATTGAGTTATCACCTTTCAAAATCACACTAGGATACTTCCAAGTAATAGAAGAACCTGTCTCTACCTGCGTCCAAGATATTTTAGATTTGGCACCCATACAAATACCACGTTTAGTGACAAAGTTATAAATACCACCTTTTCCATTTTTATCGCCAGGGTACCAGTTTTGAACCGTTGAATATTTTATTTCGGCATCCTTCATTGTATAAAGCTCAACAACAGCAGCATGTAATTGATTTTCATCGCGCATGGGTGCAGTGCAGCCTTCCAGGTAACTCACATAAGAACCTTCATCTGCAATAATGAGCGTTCGTTCAAATTGTCCGGTGTTGGCTG
>JANOTP010000041.1:0-4674 GCA_031416415.1 Cytophagales bacterium
GCTCCTATCTTCGCAATGGGTTTCTATCTTTCTGCTGTTACTGCTGCTAGACTTCAAGATGAAACTGGTGTAGTTGCTAACATCAAAAAAGCTGTTTCTCTTAACAAATCATTAGTTGAGACTGCTCTTTCTGATCTAGAATTCTTAAACTATTGGAATTCTGAAAATTTCAAAAATGCTTTAAAATAATTAATGCGTTTAAATTTCAAAATAAAAAACCCGCTTAAAGCGGGTTTTTTATTTTTGTATCAAAATTTAAACAAAATCGATTTCGCAGTTAACCTTTAAAAAAAGGAAATCCAATCATTATAAAATTTCAAAAATATCAGCATCCAAATCTGCTGGAAATTTTGAACGGAAAGAATTAAGTTCTTGTTTATTGAGTGTGTGTGTATAGATCTCCTCTATGTTTTCTCTTTGCCACAGGCATTCTCCTTTGGGACTTATTATAGTAGATTCTCCAGCATACAAAATACCTTTCCCATCTTCCCCTACTCTATTTAATCCTGCTACATAGCTTAAATTTTCTATAGCTCTTGCTTGTAACAATGATTTCCACGGAAGCCTCCTTGCTTCAGGCCAATTGGCCACATATAGCAATAAGTCGTATTCATTTGCCCTATTCCTACTCCAAACTGGAAATCTCAAATCATAACATATCAACGGATAAATTTTCCAACCTTTCCAATTTATTATTACCTTTTGATTGCCTTGAGAATATACATTATGTTCTCCTGCCATTCGAAAAAGATGTCTTTTGTCATACGAAAAAAAACTTCCGTCGGGTTGCATCCAAATTAATCTATTGAAATAAAGCTCTTTTTCTTTTACGATAAAACTACCCGTAATTGCAGCTCCTGTTTGTGCTGACAATTGCTTCATCCACTTGAACGTTGTTAAATTCATAGGCTCTGCCAATCGATGAGCTTCCATTGTAAATCCTGTCGTAAACATTTCAGGTAATACAATAACATCTGTCTGCTCCCTAATACTCCATATTTTTTCTTCAAACATGGCAAGATTAGCTCCAGTATTTTCCCAATGAATATCAGACTGAATTAATGTAATTTTTAGATCTTGCATAATATCTCCGCTGCTTTTTCAAGCGTCTCCTCTTTTTTTGCAAAACAAAACCGTATCACATGCTCATCTCTTTTATCATGATAAAAAACAGAAACAGGTATTGTAGCTACTTTAAATTCTTTTGTAATCCTTGAAGCAAAATCAACATCTTTTTCTTCTGATATATTTTTATAAGAAGCCAACTGAAAATAAGAACCACTAGCGGGAAATAATTCAAATCTAGATTTGGAAAGTAGTTTAATGAATTTATCTCTTTTATTCTGAAAAAAAAGAGGCAAATGAAGATACGATTCTTTATTTTCTAAAAACTCAGCAACTGCATATTGTGTAGGTGTATGCACACTAAAGGTATTATATTGATGTACTTTCCTGAATTCTTTTGTTAAATAAGGTGGCGCAATGCAATAGCCAATCCGCCAACCAGTGCAATGAAATGTTTTTCCTAAAGAAGATATAACAAAACTTTTACTTCGTATAGCCTCGTACTTCAAAACACTCTCGTGAACATGTTTATCGTAAATCATGTGTTCGTATACTTCATCACTTAAAAGAAATATAGCATTCCCAGTTAGTATACTTTCCAACTCATGAATATCATGAATAGAAATTACCGAACCTGTAGGATTATGAGGTGAATTTAAAATAATAAGTCGTGTTTTTTTATTTATCAGTTCTCTAACTTCTTGCCAGTCTATTGAATAGTGGGGATAACGCATAGATACAAATACAGGCTTCGCTCCACACAATTCAATTGCTGAAACATAACAATCAAAAGCAGGTTCGAATACTATAACTTCGTCTCCCGGTTTTACTACAGCTGTAATAGCTACATAACAAGCCTCCGTAGCTCCACAAGTTAGTGTCACTTCGGTTTCAGGATCTGGAGTGTAACCATATAATAAACTTGTTTTGTGACTAATTTTTTCACGTAATGGTAAGATGCCTGGCATTGGAGCATATTGATTAAACCCTTTCAGCATATATTTATTTACCAACGAAATCAATTCTTCTGAAGTATCAAAATCCGGAAAACCTTGCGCTAAATTAATAGCATTATGTTCTTGAGCCAACTGAGACATTACGGTAAAAATTGTAGTTCCTGTAGTTGGAAGTTTAGAAGTAAAAGGAAAAGTAGGATTAGAGCTAAACATAATTTTTTTTATTTTATCAGTACTTCAAGATACATAACTAATTTATTAATAAAAACAATTTTAGCTTAGTAGTTAAATGTAATAATTAAGTGCCCAAACTCTTAAACAATTAGAAAAAGAGTATCAGATAAAAATCAGTTAATAAAAAAAATGATTTAATCATTCATACAAAATATTGGTTGATTAATTAAAAAAATCAAGAATATTAGTACATAAACTCCCAAGCACTTCTATAAGCTCCAATACTTTCCATATATTCAAACATATCTTTATAAAAAAGGTGCCTAGCCAACGTAGCACTATCACCAATAATAACAAGCTTTTGACGCGCTCGAGTCATTGCAACATTCATACGTCTCAAATCATTTAAAAATCCAATTTCTCCATCATCGTTAGAACGCACCAAACTAATATAAATTAAATCTCTTTCCTGTCCCTGAAATCCATCTATCGTATTTACGGAAAGGCGTTTCCCCATATTTTTCAATACAGCAGATTCTTCTGTCAGTTGTTCTAGAAAATTAACTTGTGCTTTATACGGCGAAATAATGCCAATACTATTTTTATCCGAAAGAATATTTTGTTCCAACAAAGAAGTAAGATGTTTTAACAGCACATCCGCCTCTCCTTTATTAATAAGACTCGATGTACCTTGCCCAGCTTCTTCGTTAAAACTACAACCTGCAGTATCTATAAATTCTACGGGCAACGAATCTCCAATTGTTTTATCTTTTACAGAATCATCGGCAATAAGTTTATCGTTATAAAATTTTTTATTTGAAAAAGCCATGATCTTTTCGTTCATCCTATATTGAACTTCCAACATGGTATCCGCTTTTTGTCTTTGAATTATTTTCTCAAACAGCGTAACGGAAAGTCCTTCTTTTGATGCTTTTTGAGATTTTATAGTAGGTGGTAATTGTTGATGATCACCTGCCATTATTACTCTTTCCGCTCGTAGTATTGGTATCCAACAAGCTGGCTCTGGTGCTTGGCCTGCTTCATCTATAAACACCGTTGAATAGGTTTTATCACGAATCATATAATTGGCAGAACCTACCAAAGTACACGTTATCACTTGCGACTTTTCTATTAAATCATTAATAATAAAACTTTCAATCTTTTCTGCTTCTGCTTGCAATTTTCTTGATTCATCCAATATAGTTCTGCGCTGCTCACGCTCAGCATGGCCAAAATGACGTTTGTATTTAGACGCCATATTTTTATATTCAGATGCCATTTTTTTAAACTCTTTGATCTGCTTAAAATCTTTGTGAGAAGTAATACCGGAATCAATCGTAAGCATTTGCAACTCTTCGCTAATCCTCCCAGGATTTCCAAGACGTAATACTTTTACTCCAGCAGCATGAAGTTTCATAGTGAGTAGGTCCACAGCATTATTGCTGGGAGCACAAACAAGTACCTGTTTTTCTGTTTTTAAAGTATGAACAATAGCCTCTACCAACGTAGTCGTTTTGCCTGTTCCAGGAGGACCATGTATAATGGCTACTTCTTTAGCCGAGGATATTTTTTGTATTGCGTTGCATTGTACTTCGTTCAACCTATGGAATTTCAAAGTTTGTTCTTTATCAAACTCAGCTTCTTTCGCACCTAAAAGTATTTCTGTTAATTGGGCTAACCTATTATTTCTAGCTTTCATGGCTTGTTGCAACGCACCAGCCATTTCTTTATAACTACTTTCATCAAACATAAGATCGATACCAAGTTTGCCAGTATCAACCCATTCTGGAAGTTCGTCAACAAATAAAGTAAGTCGAATATTATTTCTTCTGACCAGCGATACCACACCACTAATAGATGGATTATCTTTCCCCTCGTTACTGTAATTACTAAATAATGACGCTACCGATCCAAACTGAAATAAATTTGGGATAAACTGATCGCTTGGTCGTTCTATTTCTAAAATAAGCCTCTCACCTGTCCCATAATAAGATTCACGGATTACAATTGGATACCAAGTAGATCCTGATTTTTTTCGCTCTTGTATAGATGCACCTAAAACTTTTTCACGGTACTGAGCTCGATCTTCTTCTTGTTCTATCCTAAGCAAATCAAGGGTATGCTGTAATTCGTCGGCTGGAGTCATTTTTTGAATTAAAGATTATCAGAGTGTTTTGGCTATTAATTAAATGCCCTAAAAGAGAATTATTTCTTCACGGGAAATTTCATTCTATAGCTTACATCCACATCACCTTTACTTACATTAGTTAATTTACCGCGAATCAGTTGCTTTTTTAAAGAAGAAAAATGATCCACAAATAACACCCCTTCGATGTGATCGTATTCATGTTGTATAATACGTGCTGGCATACCTTCAAACTCTTCGGTATGTTCGTTCCAATTTTCGTCAAAATAATGTATTTTTAATTTAGATGGTCGAACTACTTCGCCTCTTATACCTGGAATACTTAAACAGCCT
>JANOTP010000042.1:0-6383 GCA_031416415.1 Cytophagales bacterium
CAGCATTAAGTACTGGGGTTACTTCTGCCGTATAATTGGAAGTGGTTTTTTTAACAACATCAACTTCTTCTTTATACGATGGATAATCAAGTTTTAAATTAAACATAAACCTGTCCAATTGTGCTTCAGGCAATGGATAAGTACCTTCTTGCTCAATAGGGTTTTGAGTAGCTAATACAAAAAAGGGTTTGTCAAGTTTGTATAATTGACCTGCTATCGTTACAGAATGTTCTTGCATCGCTTCAAGCAAGGCTGCTTGTGTCTTAGGAGGAGTTCTGTTTATTTCATCTGCCAAAATTATATTGGCAAAAATAGGCCCTTTTATGAATTTGAAATTTCTATCGGAGTCCAGCGTTTCTGATCCCAGAATGTCAGAAGGCATAAGGTCAGGGGTAAACTGGATTCTTTTAAAATCGAGGTTAAGTGCTCTTGAAAGTGTATTTATTAAAAGTGTCTTTGCAAGTCCTGGTACTCCAACAAGTAAGCAATGTCCTTGACAGAAAACGGCTGTAAGTAATAATTTTATAGCATCTTCTTGTCCTACAATTACTTTTGCAATTTCTGCTTTTATTTTTTTGTTCGCCTCAAAAAGTGCATTGGCGGATTCTACATCTGAAGTAATTTTTTCCATTCGTTTATTGAGCTTGTAAGATCTGGCAGTTTTTGTAGTCTTTGTGAATGTCAATATAGACTTCACCTTTTGTTTTGTCAAACCATTGGTTGATGGCGTTATTTTTCTTTTCTTCTTGTGCGGCAGTTAGTATTTTTTGATAATCGTCGTGTAGATTAGCTTGATGAGGTGGCGTTTTTGTTTTATAATAAACGATCCTAACAGCTTCCGATCCATCTTCCATTTGGAATAAAATTGGTTTTGTAATAGTACCAACTTTCATCGTGTCAATAACAAAGAACAAGGCAGGATCAATATTTTCTAATGCAATTCGAGTATCGCCGCTGTTTTGGTCTTGGAACATACCACCGTTCTGACTTGTTATTTTATCGTCGGATAGTTCTTTTGCAGTTTTTCCGAAATCGATTTTTTTATTTAAAATAGCCTCTCTCAAACTGTCTAAATAAATAGCCGAAGCAGATACATCTTTTTTTGAAGAGGCTGCCTTTATAAGAATATGGCGAGTATTATACTCATTTCCTTTTCTTCCTAATAATTGAATTATGTGGAAACCAAATTCACTTTCTACAATTGCAGAAGTCTCTCCGGGCTTTAATTTTAATGCCGCAGACTCATAGGGAGGTACTAAGTCTCCTTTGTTGAAGAAGCCAAGCTCTCCACCTAATTTTCCTGATCCGGGATCTTCAGAGTATAATTTAGCAAGTTCAGCAAAATCTTCTCCATTAGTGATTCGTTGTCTGATTTCAATAAGTTTTGATTTGGCAATGCTTTTTTGACCTTTACTAACTAGGGCTTTTTTTACAATTTGTCCAACTTCTACTTCTGTTGAAAAATAAGGAAGGCTATCTTTAGGAATTCCATTGTAGAATTTTTTTACATCACCTGGAGTTACTTTAACTTTGCTGGTAATATTATCCTGCATCTTTTGAGTAATCATTTGTTCCTTTACTTGTTTACGCAAGTCTGCTTTTAAGTCTTCTAAAGATTTGTTAAAGTATGCCTCTAGCTTATCAGCACCACCCACCTGAGAAATGAAATATTGCATTCTACGTTCCAATTGCTCATCTACAGCTGCTCGATCTACTACAACTGAATCTATTTCCGCTTTCGCAAGCATTAGTTTGTTAATGATAAGTGTTTCAAAAACCTTGCACTCTACTCCTTCTGTACTTGGCTTTTCCATATTTGCCTTAAATTGTTCGAAGGCAATATCTAGCTCTGATTGTAAGACTACATAATTATCTACTTTGGCAATGATTTTGTCTAATGACTGTGCATTTGATCCAGAAATAATACCCGTTAGCAATAATAAAATGCTAACTAAACTGTTTAAAAAACTTTTCATCTATTTATTTTCCTTTTTTAACGCTTTAATCTTTCCTAAAGTACTGGCAATATACAATTTTATTTTTTCTTTATAAAAATGAAAAGAGGCCATATAAGGCCTCTTTTCATTTTAAACTTTAATAAAGGTTATTTTTTTACTAGTTTTTGTAATTCTTCTTCGAAATACAAAACAGGTAGTTTTTTCTTTAACTCAGCGATCCATTCTTTTTCAAGATAGGTTTGATAGTCTGAGATAGTAAGTCCACGAGCCTCTTCAAATGTCTTGTTTCTAGGAGCCTCTATTTTTGTGATTACAATATGATTGATTCTGCCGTCTTTATTCACCGTGTACGTTCCTGGTTTCCATTCGATAGAGTCTAAAACAGGTTGCTCGCCTTTTTGAAATAAACCATCTGTGACTTGTAAGGTAAGTGCTGTTTTTTCATTAAACTGTGCTTCAAGAGATTTTTTTGAAGTAGAATAAAAAGTGAAGCTTAGTTTTTTATCCGCCTCTTTGTCCGAAGATACTTTACGAACGGCAGATTTTCCTAGGTCCTTAGTTAGGATTCTGCTTGCTGATATGCCTCTTCCCACTAAATACGCTTTAGCTGAATCTGCTCTTAGTTTTGATATGGTTGCAGATTCTTCAAAAGCTCTTCCTCCACCAAGTTCCAATACAAGACTTTTATCTTTTACCATTGGCGTTATCACTTGATCGATTTTTCTTTTTAATTCATCCGTTATCACTGCTTTATTAGTAGTGAAAAGAACAGGTTCGATTTTTGGCTCTTTTGTTACAAATTTATCTTTAGTAAGTTCTGTCTTTAATTTATCAAGCGTTTCATTGTTGACTACATTATATATAGTGGCTTGTGCACGAGTGCTCCAACGATAGTTTGCGTTATTTTTATTGAAGAAAGCTTTTAGTCCTGCTGTATCTTCTATTGCTTTTGACCATACTTTATCGTCCATTAATTGAAAGAGTAGGATACCATCTCTATATTCTCTTACAAGCATTTTATAGTCAATATATTTTTCTTCAAGATGACTTTCTTCGTAACCTAAAATAACTGAATTAGTATACTCTTTGTATAGAGTTCTCATGTATTGAGAAGGGGAAAATCCTTTTTTAGGTTTTTGATTTTTTTTAATATAGTCGAAGAAATTTTGAGTTGTAAATTTCTCTTCCTTAAGAGTAAATAGAGTTAAGTTGGTTTTTTCGTCAGTTGTTTTGGCAAACATACCTTGAAGTAAAGAGCTATCAGCCAATAAGCATGTTGCGTCTACTGCTTTACTATTTTCTACGAAATTATTTTCTCTTTTTAATCTTTGTAAAAGTACCGTTTTATTTAATTCAGAACGTGAATCTTTTGCTACTTTAGTTTTTATACTACTTTCAAGTTCTTGATACGTTTCTAGTTTTTTCTTTTCAAGAAGTTTTATAATATGCCAGCCATATGGAGTAAGAACTGGTTCAGTGATGTCTCCGACATTTGCCAATTTGAAAGAAGCATCTTCAAAGGTAGGGATCATTCTGCCCGTTGAGAACCATGGAAGCTCTCCACCTTTTGTTTTAGAATTTACATCGTCTGAAAATTGATTCACAAGAGTTTCCCATTTCTCGCCTTCTTTTATTTTTTTGTAAATCTCATCTGCTTTTTGTTTTGCCGCTATAGAATCAGCACTAGTCAATCCTGACGTAGCTCTCACCATTATGTGTGCTACGCGAACTTGACCTTGAGAAGGTCTTTTGTTATGCACTTTCAGTATATGATACCCAAATCTTGTTCTAACAGGGTTTGAGGTTTCGCCAATTTTAGTTTTATAGGCAGCATCTTCAAAAGGATAAACCATTTGAAGCGCAGTGAAATAACCAAGATTTCCTTTATTCGTTTTGGCTGAAGGATCTTGTGAAAATTCGGATGCTAATTTACCAAAGTCTTGTCCTGACTGAATTTTTTGGCGAAGGTCTGCTAGTTTAGTATAAGCAGCCAAAGTGTCCTTAGGTTCAGCATCTGGACCTACCTCAATTAGAATGTGAGAAGCATTTACTTCTTCTTTCATTCTTTCATAAGCTTCACGGCAAAGTTGTTCTGTAACACCTTTCTCTGTTAAGTATGGTTGTGCAAGTTGTTTACGGTATCCGTCTAATTCTTTTTTAAAGGAAGAAGAAGTATCCATACCAAGCTCTTCTGCCTCTTTAACTTTTAATCTAAAATTAGTGTAAAGGTCTAAATATTCTTTTAGACTCTGACGTGTATAAGCGTCTTGAGCGTTGGCGTTGTTTTTCTTATATACATACTCGAACTCTGGTGTGTATATATTGTTGTCGCCAAACTTTGCCAAGATAGGCTGTGCAACTACTGTTGTAGTTTTTGTACTAGTGTTTTTATTCGTAGAAGCTTGCTGAGAAGATTTGCATCCTAAGAACAAAATCGCAGAAGCGATAAGTAAATTATTTAGTTGTTTCATACTCTTTAAAAAGTGTCAAATATCATTAACAGGATGCAATTTTAAGGAATTTTTAGCGTAAAAGAAATTTAGTAAGTAGATTTTGAATATTAAACATTCGACTTTTTATTTTTTTTATTATTCGAAATCATTACTGTAGGAAATGAATTTAGGATTTAAATTTATATATAACTGTTATACAGACTATTATTTGTTTTTTGTTAAATTTTATAAAAGTAAGTTTTTATAAAGATTGAGCTAAATGCGTGTACTAAAAATTAAGTATCTTTACGGCATGACTAAAATTGGTAGATTATTTTTAATTCCTACAGTGCTTTCTGAAAATACAGCAGATAAAGTACTTCCTCCCCAAATAAAGGAAATTGTAACAAATACAGATTACTTTTTTGCTGAGGAATTAAGAACAGCCAGACGCTTTATAAGCTCTTTGAAAACAGGGAAGCGAATTGAAGAGTTAACTTTTTTTGAATTGAATAAAGATACGACCAAAGAGGCATTCCAGAAAGATTTTGAAAGTATTCCAAAAGGGGTAGATATAGGGATGATTTCTGAAGCGGGTTGCCCAAGTGTAGCCGATCCCGGAGCAATGGCGGTGGCTCATGCACATAAAATTAATATGGAAGTAATGCCACTAGTAGGACCGTCTTCAATTTTGTTAGCATTGATGGGTTCAGGATTTAACGGACAGTCTTTTTGCTTTCATGGTTATTTACCAATTGATAAAGTAGAAAAGATTAAAGCAATAAAAATGCTTGAGAAGGAATCTAAGGCTAGAAATCAAACACAGATTTTTATGGAAACGCCATTCCGAAACATGAGAATGTTAGAAGATATTTTACCCGTTTTGCATGCGGAAACACAATTTTGTATCGCAGCAGGTTTGACCTCCGAGAGCCAATATATTAAAACAAAAAAAATAAAAGATTGGCCAAGGTTCCTTCCCGATATTCATAAAAAACCAACTATATTTTTATTGCAAGGATAAAAACAAGGTTGCTATAATTAGGTGGTTTTGTCTTTTCTTTTTGTATAAAAATGCTTTTTGTTATTTAAGCTTCTTTTGAAGTAGGATCTCCATTTTAAACTATTGAAATATAGATTTCTAACTTGCGTATAAGGGGTAAAATTAAACGTAAAAGGCACTACTAAAAATAATGGTTTTTTAAAATATAAAAACTTATCTGTTTATTGTCTTTTTAAATTAGTATCATTCATAGCTTAATCAGTTTGCTCTTCTTATAAAGTAATATTCACATGAAATTAATTTTAAATAGTGTATTGGTATTTTTAGTAACGATTTTATTGTTAGCTAGCCAAAGTGGAATGGCTCAGAATTTCGTTTCTGTCAAAGGAAAAGATATCATAGACCCTCAAGGTAATAAGTTGATTTTAAAAGGAACCAATCTTGGAAACTGGTTAGTTCCCGAAGGGTATATGTTTAAATTTAATGAGGTAAGTTCTCCAGCAGCTATTGATAAAGTATTTAATGAATTGTTAGGTCCGGAAGGAGCAGTGAAATTTTGGGATCGATATCTTGATACTTATATTACCGAAGAAGATATTCAGTATATAAAAAAAACAGGTGCAAATCATGTGCGACTGCCTTTTCATTATAAAATGTTTACCTCAGAGAATTATTTGAATGGAGAAAATAAAGGATTTATTTATCTTGATAGAATAGTGGATTGGTGTGCCAAAGCGGGCATTTGGGTGCAGTTTGATATGCACTGTGCTCCAGGTGGACAAACAGGCGACAATATTGACGATAGTTATGGATACCCTTTTTTATTTGAAAGCGATTCGTTGCAAAAACAAACGGTAGAAATTTGGAGAAAAATAGCAGTACGTTATAAAGACAATACCACAGTATTGGGATATGATTTATTAAATGAGCCAATTGCACATTATTTTTCAAACAAAGAAGACCTTAATAAAAAACTGGAACCCCTCTATA
>JANOTP010000043.1:0-7861 GCA_031416415.1 Cytophagales bacterium
ATTGGCTATGGTGTAAGTAATGTTGGTTATGACTGTGCTTATACATACCGTTTGAGTGGTAGTCGCTGCAGCGGAACTTAACGTGATCGTTGCGTTGGGAGTAACCGTGATGGTTCCTGTTGCTGTTGGGGAAGTACAGCCGCCTGTTGCTGTTACTGTGTAGTTAAACGTTCCACTCGCTGTTGGGGTACCACTAATCGTGAATACGCCTGCTGCGAAAGTGCCGGTTACACCTGCGGGTAAGCCAACTACACTTCCGCCTGTTCCATTGGCTATGGTGTAAGTAATGTTCGTTAAGACTGTATTGATGCAGAGTGTTTGGCTTGTCGTTGCTGCAGCTGAACTTAACGTGATTGTTGCGTTAGGAGTAACGGTGATTGTACCTGTTGCTGTTGGGGAAGTACAGCCCCCTGTCGCTGTTACTGTATAGTTAAAGGTTCCACTCGCTGTTGGAGTGCCACTGATCGTGAATACACCTGCTGCAAATCCGCCTGTTACTCCTGCCGGTAAGCCAACTACACTTGCTCCTGTTCCATTAGCTATGGTGTAAGTAATGTTGGTTATCGCAGTGCTTATACATACCGTTTGAGTGGTAGTGGCTGTTGCGGAACTTAGCGTGATCGTTGGGTTGGGAGTAACGGTGATTGTACCTGTTGCTGTAACCTGACTACAAGTACCACTTGTAGTAACAGTATAGTTAAATGTTCCACTCGCTGTTGGAGTACCACTGATCGTAAATACACCTGCTGCAAATCCGCCTGTTACTCCTGCCGGTAAGCCAACGACACTTGCTCCTGTACCTCCACCTGCTACTGTATAAGTAATATTTGTAATAGCAGTATTTATACACGGTGTTTGATTATTTGTACCTAACGCAGAACTCAAGGAGATTGTGGCATTTGGATTTACAACAACATCAATTTTAGTTCTTAAACTCTCACAACCACCTATTGTTTGACTAACATAATAACTTTGAGTCCCTGGCGATGTGGTGGATGGAGTTGGAGCTGTTGAAGTACCTACTCCTCCAACTGGCAATGTATACCATAAGAGATTACTACCAGTTGCAGTCAAAATAGAAGATACTGCATTTTGACAATAGGTAATTGTAGATGAGGTTACAGTAGGTTCAGGAGGTAAAAATGAAGAACATAATATAGCATTAGGTACAACTTGTCTAGTAATCCCAATACTTGTATTTTCATATTCCAAAACACATACATTATTACCTCCACTTTCTCCGAAATGAATTTTGATAAAATTTATACCCGCAGATAAAGCAATACTAGCAGAAACAGTGGTCGACCCATGAAGACCACCATTATTAATAGTAGCAGTAGCGGTAGTAGGTGTTGCGGTTACCGCATTGTTATTTAACCACAAAAAAGAAGCATCATCACTTGTTAGATAAAAGGTGTAAGTACCTGCAGTCGCAATATTAATTCCTCCTGTCCATCGAGTACTATAATTATCTGGTGCAGCAACAGTACCTCCTGCAGGAGGTACAATGGCACCCCAATTATCAATTGGGAAATTAATATTATTATCTATCCTGTTTACAGTAGGTGTATTTGATGTAAAAAAACCTTGTACATCATTAAAATACCCAGCATAATATTGCCCTAAAAGTCCCGAAACCGCATTATTACCTTGTAAATCTTTGCATATACAAGCAGCAGGGGGAGGAATAGCTGGTTGTATTCCTGTACATAATGCACTATTTGGAACAACTACAGTACCCGTTATCCCTGGCCCAGAATATGAAAACGTAAGAACATTTCCTCCTCCATTTTCTCCATACAATAGTTGAATATTATGAAAACCAACTGTTAAAAAAATAGAATTACTCACGGTTGTTGCTGCATGCAAACCTCCATTATTAATTAATGCAGACGAAATCGTAACAGGATAAGACAAAGCATCGTTATCAATAAACATATAACTGGCATCATCACTTCTAAGATAAAAAGTATACGTTCCGGCAGTTGTTATATTTATACTACCTCTATACCTGGAACTATAAAGATTTTGATCTGCTGCACTACCCGTAGCTGGAGGCCTTGTAATCCCCCAATTATTTCCAATGTAATTAAGATTAGTCTCAATTCTATTAGTAGCACCTATAGTGTTAGGGAAAAAAGAAGGAACATCATTAAAGTACCCCGCAAAATATTCTCCATACAACCCATTTTGTCCTGTTGCTCCTGAAACATCATTCGTTAAATTACACTGAGCATTCACGAACAATGCATTAATCAGACTTATATAAATTAACAATAAATATTTTTTCATACCTTTTTGCATCTTACTTTGTGATTAAGAGTTTTTCGACCTCTAAAACCAAAACTTCCCAATAGAAATTTTATTACAACTACATATAATATCAATAAGAAAGTAAAAACTTTCAAACTTCTCAATTTCAATAAATTAATTTATTCCATAAGTGACATTTAAACATCACAGTCATTTATTCTAGAATCCACACAATAGTAAGCCAAGTAAGTATTTACTATAGGTTTCCAATATCAAAAGTAATAAAATACAATTGAATGTTCGTTATTAGTTTAAAGAGAACCATCTTTAATTAAAAATTAAAATTATTCTCTAGCAGCAAAATACTCTAAATTAGCTTTTCCATAGCAAACAGATTAGCACCATAGTTTAACTTAAAAATACCTAGGGCTAAGAACTTTTGCTTTTACATATCCGAACTCGTATCGAGCCATTATTTCATGAGTTCCTGTACCGATTGCTTTTATTTTACCTAAGCCAGCATCATAGGCATAACCAACTCTGATTTGTTTGGTAGCCTGTATCTCAACCATTGCCACTAACGTGCCTGCAGAAGCACGGTAAGACAAGCCCGCTGCTACCACATCATAAAACCATACATTCGTATTCAAATCTATCTGAATGGGTGCTCCTTCTACCAATTTAACTAACGTAGAAGGTTTCACTTTTACATCCGGAGATAACGCAACCACAAACCCACCCATTAAAAATACATGGCGTCTTTGATAAACTCCTCCAGTTACCGAAGTATCCGACTTTTTAAACATACTGTTATTGACTAGTTTGGGAAGCGATAATCCTACATAAAACTTATCGGTCTTATAATACACTCCAGCCCCAAAGTTGGGCATAAACTTATTGATGTTCGAAGAAAATGCTCCATCTGCTTTATTATCCTGATCCAACACCACTGAAGTATAATCAGCCTTAAATTGACTAAAGCCCGCCTGAAGACCCAATGCTAAGGTACCTCTTCTTAAGCGCATTCTAAAAGCATAACTCGCATACGCCCCTGTAGTACTGGCAATTCCTATCCTATCGTTAAAAACAACAACCCCCACTCCTACACGCTCTCTGTTAAATGGCGCATCTAACGAAAACGTCGCTGTGGCAGGTGAACCTGGAGTATTTACCCATTGTTTCCTAAATAGCGCCGTAGCACTTACAACATCCCTACTACCCGCATACGCAGGATTCAACGCCAACGTATTAAACATATACTGCGAATATTGAGCATCCTGTTGTGCCTGTAAAACCCCTGGTAGGACTCCTAAAATCACTGCTATTACTACTATACTATAACGCATATCTTTATCTTTTAAAATGAATAGTATCGCTTTCTCTTTTATACCCTCGATTCTAGTACTATATACTCTAAATCCATAGGAGTGTGAAATTTATTAGGTCAACAGCGCTTTTTTCTCGACCAATCAACCTAATAAACGATAAACAAAAGAGCTACCACTACTCATCTTTAACAAATCTACTCTTTATTAATTACCTTTTCAAGGTCAAGTAATTTACAAATTTATCTCCATCATCGGTTACTATTTCATAAAAATAAGTACCATCGGGCAATCTATCCTTGATCGTCAGACCCGTATTAGAGGTTCCATCCCACCAATCGGGACCTTTATAATCATTGTTCTCATACACTAAACTACCCCAGCGATTAAACACTTTTAGTTGAATAACATACCCTTCAATATTGCCTAATTCAAAGACATCATGAGAGCCATCCCCATTTGGTGAAAAACCCTCCGGTATAAAGATCTTAACCTTCGTATCTCCCTTCACTTGTATCAAAATCTCTCCCGTAGTACTATTGCCACAACGATCTCTAATCGTATAGACAAAAACATCTATACCTACAAAATCGGCAGACGAAGTATAAACATAAAATCCTTTGTTATTTATCGTAATGGTACCCCCTCTGGCTGTTGTCGCATTGGTAACCGGAGTAATATAAATACTGTCTCCATCGTCTGTAGAATCATTGGAAAGAACAGACAACTGAGAGCTTAAAACTTGATTTGATTTAGTACTCGCCGTATCACTGTTGGCATAAATACCACCACCACTTGTCTTAATAACCAACTGGCCAGTTACACAAATAAACGTAGGCACGGAATCGCACACCGAATAACTTATCGTATCAAAACCTATAAAGCCTACTGCCGCACTGTACGTAAACACCCCTAAACTGTCAAGGGTAAAGCTTCCTCCATTTGATGTTATAACAGAAACCTGAGGGGTAACTTTCAATACATTACCATCAGGATCCGTATCGTTGGACACTACATTACTTGAAATACTACTCCCTATAAGACTACACACAAAGTCATCATTGGCAACAGGGGAAAGATTACAAAATAACGAAACACCCACTACCGTATCGCTACAATGGGTAATCACTTCCCGTACAAAGACTGTTTTAGTGCCATTGGAAACATTGGTAAATAACGAAGACAATTGATACGAACTGCCATCCAACGAATATTCTAAGGTGCCTACTGCTATTTTTGCAAAAACAGTAATACTACCGGAGCCTTGACCACTCGAACAACTCGTCTTAACAGAATCGATAACTGGTTTAGAATTTACTACAATAACTGCTGAACCTGTCATAGCGGTTTTACAGGTAGAATCAGCAAGACTATATCCATAAACAGTATATGTACCGGCTAGACTTTGTGGTAAGAAATTTATACCCCCAGAAGTCCCAACCACCTCCGCACTCGTATCGGCAACACCCACTAAAGGAGTATGAATAAATTTATAACCAATACTCATCTCAGAATCCGACAAACCTATCGCCACAGTAGCTGCATCGCCAAGACATAAACTACCTCCTCCCGTTACATCAAAGGCCTCTGCAAGAACATTGGTCGTAATCACAACCGTCTGATCGGCAAAACAACCTGAAACAGGATCCTGTAAACGTAACGTGTATTGCCCCCCTGATCTTCCTGCTATCACATTCTGACCAACAATCGTACTACCCGCAACTGGCGGAACAGCACCTGTATAAATCGGCCCAAGGGAAAAATCATAATTCCAACCACTTACCGTACAATCAAACAATAAAGCACCGCTGCCTGTAAACAAGCCACATTCATCTACTTTTGTCAATACAAGCGGCAACGTATTATTTACACTAATAACTATCGCATTACTAGTAACAACAGTGGCTGAAGCACACACTTCACTGGTAGATAAATCTACCGCAACTATATCCCCATCCGAAAGTGTATTACTTGAATAGACTGAACTGTTCGTCCCTACACTTATACCGTTGACTCTCCATTGATAAACTGGCGCTGTACCTCCATTAAAGGAAGTCGCTGTAAAGACAACCGTGGCATTAGGACAAATTAAATTATCTGCATCATCTGAAACAATAGAAACTGTAGGAACAAGCAACGGATTAACCGTCATTATTATCGTATCCGATAACGCTGTAGAACTTGTCACACATCCTATAGAAGAGGTAACAATCAACGTAACTGTATCTTTATCCGATAAAGAAGATTCCAAATAGGCAGCACCAACACTTCTGTTTACACCGTTTAACTGCCACTGATACGTAGGAGAAGCTCCTCCATTTACTACACTAGCACTAAAGGTTACCGCAGCGCCTGTACAAATTATATTATCCGCATCGTCAGAGGTGATCGTAACCGAAGGGGTAACGTTAGCCGTTACAACAAGGTCCGCTGCAGCGCTGATAACATTGGTACCACAAGCTCCCGTTACCACTACATCATAACTACCTGCATCACTTAAAACAGCAGGTGAAATCGAATACGTAGACAACGTAGCCAGGGCGATATCAACCCCTCCTACACGCCATTGATACGTTAATCCTGTTCCGCTAGCAGCCACTGCAAAATTAGCCGTGCCATTTTCACAAATCGTAACCCCTACCGGATCGCTCACTATGGCAGGAAGTTCATTTACTACAACTCCTGTCGTAGTAGTAAATACAGGACAACCGCCCGAAGCAGCAATAGTATACGTTACCGTATAAGAACCTGCTGTACTGCTCAACGGATCAATCTCTCCTGTTATACCATCAAGGGTTAATCCTGCTATAGAAGAATACAATCCTCCTGCATCTCCTACTTGAGTGACGGATTGCAAACCAGAAGCTGGACAAAACGGTGAACCTGAATAAGAAATCGTAGCAGTAGGTGCGGCAGTAACCGTAATCGTTCCTGTTGCCGTTGGAGATGTACAGCCACCTGTTGCCGTTACTGTATAGTTAAACGTGCCACTCGCCGTTGGTGTGCCACTGATCGTAAACACGCCTGTTGCAAAGGTACCCGTTACGCCTGCCGGTAAACCAACTACGCTTGCTCCTGTGGCATCTGTGATCGAATAAGTAATATCAGTAAGCGCAGTGCTTATACATACCGTTTGAGTGGTAGTCGCGGCTGCGGAACTTAACGTAATTATTGGGTTGGGAGTAACGGTGATCGTTCCTATTGCTGTTGGGGAAGTACAGCCACCTGTCGCTGTTACCGTGTAGTTAAAGGTGCCACTCGCTGTTGGGGTGCCACTAATCGTGAATACGCCTGCTGCGAAAGCGCCTGTTACGCCTGCGGGTAGACCAACTATACTTGCGCCTGTGGCATCTGTGATCGAATACGTAATATCGGTAAGCACTGTGTTAATACAGAGCGTTTGGCTTGTCGTTGCTGCACCTGAACTTAACGTGATTGTTGGGTTGGGAGTAACGGTTATGGTTCCTGTTGCTGTTGGGGAAGTACAGCCACCTGTTGTCGTTACCGTATAGTTAAAGGTGCCACTCGCTGTTGGGGTGCCACTGATCGTAAACACGCCTGCTGCGAAGGTGCCGGTTACGCCTGCGGGTAGTCCAACAACTGAGCCGCCTGTTGCATTAGCTATGGTGTAGGTAATATTGGTTAATACTGTATTGATGCAGAGTGTTTGGCTTGTCGTAGTTGCAGCAGAACTTAAGGTGATCGTTGCGTTGGGAGTAACTGTGATTGTCCCTGTTGCGGTTGGTGAAGTACAGCCACCTGTGGCTGTTACGGTATAGTTAAAGGTACCTGATGCTGTTGGAGTGCCACTGATCGTGAATACGCCTGCTGCGAAAGCGCCTGTTACGCCTGCGGGTAAGCCAACTACACTTCCGCCTGTGGCGTTGGTTATCGTGTAGGTAATGTTGGTTAGGGCTGTGCTAATGCAGAGTGTTTGGCTTGTCGTAGTTGCAGCTGAACTTAATATGATCATTGGGTTGGGAGTAACCGTAATTGTGCCTGCTGCTGTTGGAGAAGTACAGCCACCTGTTGCTGTTACTGTGTAGTTAAAGGTGCCACTCGCTGTTGGAGTGCCACTGATCGTGAATACACCTGCTGCGAAAGCGCCTGTTACGCCTGCGGGTAAGCCAACTACACTCGCGCCTGTTGCATTGGCTATGGTGTAAGTAATGTTGGTTATGACTGTGCTTATACATACCGTTTGAGTGGTAGTCGCTGCAGCGGAACTTAACGTGATCGTTGCGTTGGGAGTAACCGTGATGGTTCCTGTTGCTGTTGGGGAA
>JANOTP010000044.1:0-26056 GCA_031416415.1 Cytophagales bacterium
CCGATTTTAAAGGCACATATAACTCAATGTCATCAATACGAAAGTCAATAAATTCTAGTACATAATTTGATTCTGAAACCGTATTAAGGATCGTTAATTTTTGCCATTGTGTAGGCAAAGTATGTTTTTTGTGATTATCAAAAGGAAGTTTAGTTAAGTCATAAATTGGTTCATACGAATCAATTTTATATACGGGGTCACTTCCTATGATTATAGACCTAGGAGCTGTATAGCCAACTGAACTAATGAGCAGACCGCATAATAGAAGTAATCGGTGCATTATATAATTATATTTATTAAAAATAAAACTATTTAAATTTAATTGGTAGTATAAAGATTACATTTTTAATAATATCAATATTTAGTAGCAATTAAAAGAGATTTCACTTGGTATCCAAACGATGAAGAAAGTAAATAATAACCCCCTATAGCTCTTCTAAATCATCTATTTAGTGGCCTTTTAAAGGTATTCTACGATTTATCGGGTACGTTAGAGTAGTATTAAACGGCATTTGTTGCTAAAACATAAAATCGGCCTTTTAATTCGTTGACATTTTCATCTTAATTTATCTAAATCAAAAAAAAAATGAAAAAGACCCTCATAACTACCCTGTTGCTCATCATTTTCGCATCAGCAACCTTATTAGCCCAAAGAAATTATACAGCTGGTGAAATACAGTCAAAAACAGCCGTACAATACGGTCGATTTGAATTCAAAATGTACTCAAGCGATGTTAGCGGAACTACCTCTACCTTTTTTATGTGGAAAGATGGAGGTACAAATAACGATGTACGATGGAATGAATTAGACATTGAGACATTTGGTAAAAATCCTACTAGTTGGCAGTCAAATCCGATATGGGAATACAATGGAGGAGATCAGGTTACAAAGCGATGGGAGCAAATTCATAATGGTGTTCAGATTGCTAATGCCTGGGTCACTTTTGCCTTAGAATGGACTCCCAATTATATTGCATGGTTCAACAATGGCATTCAAGTAAGACGCATAAATAAAGGTGAAAACGTTCCTTCAAATCATTTTAGATACAATGGTGGCAATAGTCTCGATCCAGTAGGCAATATTGCTGATGCTATGAGAATGTGCTTTAACCATTGGGCAACTTATCCTGGCGATTGGTTAGGAGCATTTAATGCAGCGGACTTACCTTCCTACCAATTTGTAGATTGGCTTACCTATCAGAAATGGAATGGAAACGGCTTTGATGGTGTCTCAATAAGACATGACTTTAACTCAATGAATGAAGTAACTACTAATTATAGTATTTCAACACATACATTTGCTGAAAATCAGTGTCAATTCTCGACCAAAGCAGTAGGTGTGGTAAATGGTTTTTTATGGTTAGGTATTTTTAAAAATGGACAAGAAAGAACACCCACTTCCGAAGTACCCGATGGAGTGATTGTTTCACCAGTGCAGTACAATCATATTCTTCCAAAAAAAGTAGAAGCGGAACAATTTAATAGACAACTGGGGTTAAAAACAGAAACTGTAATAGCAACTGAAGGTCCAGGCCAAAATTTAGCCTATATAGATGCGGGTGACTATGCAGAGTATGGCATAGAAGTTATTAAAGCAGACAATTACAATGTTGATTTTAGAGTAGCGAGCCTAGCAGGTAATGGCGGTCTTTCACTTTTGATAGATGGACAAACCGTACTAAATGACTTAACAATACCAAGTACTGGTGATTGGCAAAACTGGACAACAATCACTAGAACTATTGCCTTGACAGCAGGAAAACATACCCTAAGATTTAATGTATTAAGAACGGGCTTCAATCTGAACTGGATAAATTTTATCCAAAAAGCAAATATCGCTCCTTCCATTTCGTTGACTGCTCCAATAAACAATGCAACGTATACTGCTCCTGCAACCTTTACCGTTACAGCCAATGCTATTGATTCGGATGGAAGTATCGCAACTGTACAATTCTATAATAACAATCAGTTATTGGCAACAGACAATAGTGCGCCCTTCTCTTATACCATCAACAATAGCGCTGCCGCTACATACAACATCACTGCTAGCGCTACGGATAACAACGGAGCCATTGCTACAACGACAGTTATTAAAGTAGTAGTGAATCCCGCCAACTTACCTCCAAATGTGAGTTTCACACAGCCTTTAAACAACGACTCATTCAACGAAGGAGATGATATAATGGCGAATGTAAATGCTCAGCATACATCAGGTATTCAAAATGTTATTTTGTATTTGGATGGCGCTTTAGTGAGACAAGAGAGCATAGCTCCTTACGATTGGTACGATGCTGTTCTAAAAACGCTATCGCCAGGCAAACATGAATTGAAAGCAGTAGCTACAGCCATCAACGGGGCCAGTGCAGTGTCGATTATTAGTATTACTATTGTCGCTTCTAACCAAAATATTATTGGCATAACTGGTCCACCCTGTGTTACTGCAGGAGGAATATATAATTATAAATTAACTTCAGAATACTCGCTTAAAAGTAATTCTTGGTGGACCAATAGCGGAGCAATTATTTCTGTAGATCCTGCAAATAGCAAAAACGCAACTATTCAACTACCTGCGCAATTGAATGGAACTTCCTTTACAATATATAGCGGAGCAAATTTCTCTGTATCTCCTTGGTACAAAGAATATAGTATTACTGTCAAATTGGGAGGATGTACCGCTGGTCAATTGAGAGTGGGACCACAACCTTTTGAAAATGAAACAACACTCTCCTTAGACAATAATCAAAAAATAATTTCCTTAAAAATACTAGACGCACAAGGCAGATTGGCACTATCAAAGGAGGGAATTAATACCATGACGTATACCATAGGAAGTGAATTGGCTGCTGGTATATTTCTCCTATACGTAACTACAGAAGAAGGAGTCTTCGTATCTAAAATTTTCAAACAATAATAACGCAACGTATTATTACCACTACACTCATGCTCAGAATTTTTATCCCTTC
Organism: Cytophagales bacterium; assembly: GCA_031416415.1. Lineage (GTDB taxonomy): Bacteria > Bacteroidota > Bacteroidia > Cytophagales > Cytophagaceae > JANYCO01. The sequence continues at coordinate 2,964 of JANOTP010000044.1, forward strand.
TGAGCATGGGTGTTTAGGGTAATAACAAAAAGAAAAATAAGGAACAGTTCTACCCCATGCCTGATGTGGCTACTAATGTTATTCCAGTAAAGAAAATACTCTAGACTCACACTGACAAATAGAAAGTTAGTTTATCAATATTAAAAAATAAACAGGTTTAAATACTATTAAATCCATATTTAAATCGCCTTATCTCCTTTAAAAGCAAGGTGGAGGAAACTATCTATGATGCGGAACTTTATATGGATTTCGTTTATGACCTTGAGTATAATGACGGGTATGATGTCCATTTTTAGATAAGACATTATCAAGTTTAAACCCAACAAAAAATTCATGCGATCCGTGCTCGTATTTCTTCAATTTACTAAGTCCAATATCGTAGCTATAACCAAAATAAATTCTTTTTGAATTCACCCCTATCATCGGAACAATAGCATCGCTTGTTCTATAGGATACGCCTGCCCATACCCTATCATATATATGTAGCTTTGCATTTAAATCTAACTGCAAAGGTGCCCCATTAATAGCCTTTAACAAAAAGGATGGCGTAAGCGTATAGATTTCATTAAATACATAATCATACCCAGCGGTGAGATAATAATTTCTGCGAATGTTATTATCATTTTTCACCGTTATATCAAAAAGATTCGTTTTCATTTGCAACATATTTTGCACCGATAGACCTACATAATAATCTTTACTGTAATAAAATACACCAGAAGCAAAATCAGGAGTAAATTTATTAAACGCTGCAGTAACAATTGCAGGATCATCAGGATTATCAAACGTCAACTTAGAAGGATCAAATGAATACTGAAAAAACAATGCACTAAGCCCAAATGAAAGCCAAGTATCTTGTCTTTCACTCATCTTAATATGTCTAGCACCAGAAACATTTATCCCTGTTCTTCTTGTAGGGCCTGTTACATCATTATATATCCCTAATCCAAAACCAATATTTTGTCCTACGTAAGCGTGCGAAGTAAGAGTTTGGGTAACGGGTGCATCTTTAATGCCAAGCCATTGACGTCTTACTACACCTGTTACAGGGATTTTTTCATCTGAACCTGCTACCGCTGGATTTAGAATAAAATTATTAAACATATATTGACTAGACTGCGACAATTGTTGCGCATACCCATTCATAGAAAGCAATAGCAGTAGTAACGTAAGTATTTTTTTCATAATTCTCATATTTTATCGAACAATGGTTACAGAACCCGCAAAAGGTGCGTCTCCATTTCCTAAATTTATAACATAATAATAAGTTGTAGATCCTAAGTCTACTCCTTTATGCTTTCCATCCCAAGGAATAACATACCCGCCAGCAGCACTAAAGACTACCTCTCCCCATCTATTAACAACCTTTATATCCAAATTAGAATAGAGTTCACTATTCCTAATGATCCAGTCGTCATTGATACCATCTCCGTTTGGAGAAAAACCACTAGCTATAGAAATCAAATCAATACAATCTCTCAAATTTGTAGGAACAAAAACAGTAGCACTGTAAGGACAATTTTGTTGATCCAAAATAGACACGGTATAATTACTTCCCACCAAATTAGAAATATCTTTTGCATCACTTCCATTCGACCATAAATATTGATAAGGCGCTGTAGCACCTGACGCGTATAAGGTGACCGAACCATCCTTATTATCTTTACAAGAAACCTCTTTGATATCAAATCCTAAATTCAAATCTTTTGGCTGTACAATATCTATTGAAGCCACTCCTGTACATCCTTTCATATCGGCAATTGTTACCGAATAAATCCCAGCTTTAATATTGGTAATATCTTCTGACGTGGCGCCATTATTCCATAAATAACTATAGGGAAGCACTCCTCCTGTAACAGTTAGATCTGCAGCACCATTACTACTATCAAAACACGTAACATACGTAGCATCAATATTGGTAATCAATAATACTGCTTGATTTATTTTTGCGGAATCAATACGATAACAATTGTTTTTATCTGTAACTTGAATGTAATAGGTATTCTTTGGAACATTCATTAAATCTTCTGTAATATCACCTAAAACAATTTCAGGCGTTGACCAGATAAACGAATAAGGTACAACACCACCATTTACAGTCATATCAATACTACCATCGGTTCCTCCATAACATTCTACATCCGTAACTACAAAAGAAGTAGTAATAGGAAGTGGTTCTGTTATTTCAATATCGTTTACTAATAAACAATTATTGTCGTCCGTAATGTTAACTGTATACATCCCTGCAGGCAGATCGTAAACGTCTTCTAATGTTGCTCCATTCGACCAAACATAATCATATACTGGAGTGCCTCCAAAAACAGTTAAGTTAATTTCACCATCCGACCCACCATTGCATTTCACCTCTGCCTTTACGAAAGAGCTTTCTAACAAGGGGGGTTCTGTAAGTGTAGTACTATCGTAAGCCGTGCAATTGTTTCCATCTGTAATAGTAACCTTATATTTTTGTGCGGTAAGATTAGAAATGTCTTGTGAATTTTCATTGGTAGGAGTCCACACATATGTATACGGCACTACTCCTCCAGATACCACCAAATCCAAAGAGCCATCTGGTTTTCCATTACACTTTACATGATTGGTAATAATATAATGTGAAATTACTATAGGTTGTTCAATGGTAACAAAGTAATTACTAAAGCAGCCTGAATTGTCTGTAACCTTTACAAAGTAAGTTCCTTTAGCAAGATTTGAAATAGCATTCGTACTTGCCCCATTAAACCACTCGATAACATAAGGACCATTGGATCCTATAATTGAAATAGAAGCTGTTCCATCACTGCCTCCAAAGCAATTAACATTTGTTACAGATTTAGTAATGTTAAACGAACAAGGCGTCAATATTCCCTCTGAATCACCATAGCCTTTTGTAAGAGACGCCATGATAAAAATCAGAAGAAGAATACTAATTTTGTGTATTATTTTCATCGTATTTTATTTTATTATTGTTAGAGGACCAGTATATTTTGGCTCTCCATTTCCCAAATCCAGAATATAATAATAGGTAGCCAAAGGCATTATTACTCCCTTTCGTTTCCCATCCCAAGGAGTTGAATAAGGAGATTCTTCGAAGATAGTTTCGCCCCATTTATTCAAAATCAAAAGACTAGAGTTAGGATACAACTGAATATTGCGTATCACCCAAGTATCGTTTACCCCGTCTCCATTAGGTGAAAACGCAGAGGGAATAAACAAACAACTTCCTTTCTTTTTAATAACAATCACCTCGGCATTTGCCGAACAACCATCTTGATCAATAACTTCAATCGTATAAGAACCATCTGCAAGATTGGAAATTTCTGAAGTTTGTTCTCCTGTTGACCAAGTATACGTATAGGGTGCTTTTCCTCCTGCAACCGACTCGACCTTTGCCACTCCATCTTGCTGATCCGCACAACTTACTTCTATTCCTTTAGTGTATAAAACCATTTTAGCAGGTTGTGTAACCAATACTTGCCCACTGGCCTTACACCCTCTAGCGTCAACTGCAGCAACAGAATGTTTGCCAGCTGAAACAGTCGGATTTATAGTACTTGTAAGTCCATTAGACCAAAGTAAGGAATAAGGACTAGTGCCTCCAGTAACCAAAGCACTAACTGAACCATCACTATTTCCATAACAGATAACATTCGTTGAAGACAATACTACCTTTAATACATCGGAAGGTTCAGTAACAACAATATTATCGGTTACACTACACTTCTTTTTATCCGTTACCTCCACCGAATAAGTACTAGCTTTTAAATTGTTCAGCTTATCGGTAAGTCCGCTTAATGTAACTGTATTATTTAGCCATTTATAAGTATAAGGAGTAGTACCGCCATTTGTAGTTGCAATCAATTCACCATCTCCATTTCCTTTACAACTTACTTGATTGGATACACTTAATGTTGTTGTTAAAACAGCTGGTTCGTTCAAAGCCGCAGCATCACTAACTGTACAATTGTTTTTATCGGTAATGACTAACGTATAATTTCCAGCAGGTATATTTAACAAATCTTTAGAAGTCATAGTATTTGACCATGCATAGGCATAGGGTTCTATACCTCCACTTACTTCCATCGTAATCGAACCGTCAGAAAACCCATTACAAGAAGGTTCCCGAACATTCGAAATCGCAGTGCGTATAGCCTTTGGCTCTGTCAATACTATTGAATCTACCTTTGCACAACCGTTCCCATCGACCACTTGAACTTTGTGAAGTCCTGCGTTAAGAAGCGATGCCGTAGGACTGCCAGCTCCAGAAGGTGTCCACGTATACGCATAAGGAAGTGTTCCTCCCTCTGCAACTACCGTGGCATCACCTGTTGCCGCTCCGGCACATAGTATAGAATTTCCAGTTACTGAATTTAAAATTGGCAAGGGCTCATCAATAACAACGTAGTTATAGGCTTTACATCCATTGACATCCGTCACATTAATATAATGCTTCCCAGCTTTCGCATTGGAAAGATTCTGCATCGAACTTCCATTCGACCATTCGTAACGGTAGGGAGCGGTAGCTCCCAAAACACCTAGTGTAGCTGTACCTGTCTTATCGCCAAAACATAAGGTCGGAGTAGATGCCAATTGCAATTTAAATTTCCTCGGTGTAAGTCTAAACGGCGTAGGAATATCGACCACATTCAACCCACCCAAACTCCAACTATCGTTAAAATAGGGAGGAAAATCAAACCCTACAATTGGCACTGTATAAGGCCCTATCAAAGGTCCAAACCCAAAAGAGTAGCCAGGTATAACCAACTCAAAACAAAGATCACTAAACCCAAGCGGGATACAAAATCTTGGTATGATGGTAAACTCTGGAAAGTCAACAGCAAACGTCAAAGCACTTACCACAAATTCTACATCCACATGATCAAAGGTTCTGTTGCTAATATTATCTTCGTCTTCAATAGAATATTTCGCTGTCATATCCATATGACTGTAATCACATGGAAATCTGATCGTGATATCATTTCCTACATCCAATACTATTTTATCATTTTTTCCTGAATATTGATCGCCCGTTGCTGGATTTTTTACTTCATATTCAATAGCCTCTGGGAAACTCATCTCCATCACTACCGTAGGTGAAAATATAAATTCTTGACTTTGTGAAATTGGAACCTCTATCGTCATGCTAAACAACGACCATGTAATATCAATTGATTTCATATCACCTGAAAAATCAGGAATTCCACCAGGAGGCAAACTAATCCCACCATTTATAGCATTAAAAACAGGCTTTGCAGGTGTAGGAAGCATTCCCAAAAATTGAATAATATCAAATACAAAAACCATATACGGATCCGATCCTGACGCGACTAAATCATTTCCGCTTAGAGCAACCGTTGTGGTAACATACGGTATTTTAAATGAACCCGACACTGGACCCGCTTCTAAGGCAGGTATCGATAAACTTTGCGTACAAATAATAGTTGAGGTACAAGGATAGGTAACTTCTGTTTCATTAATTTTAAATATTGGATAAACAACATCAATCATGGGGTCAGCAATTACCAAAGGATAAGGTGGTATTATTGCTAAATCAAAACAACTGAACAAACAAAATTCTACATTCACACGCAAATCAAACTGGATAGGCAATTCCAGTGCAATCTCCCCTGCTGCAGGATAAAATGTATTTAATTCATACCCTGGCTCTACCTCGTAAGTTGTATTAATTGTAACCAATTCTCCTGCATTAAAACTGCTATCGGCAGGCATTTCAATGTCAACTTTAATAGGATACTTCACACCAATACTTCCCGTTTCAAAACCTGATATTCTAAATCGTAAAGGTCCTATACCATATTTAAAACCACCATATAAACCAAGTCCCAATTTTATCCCTGCAAAACTAGCAATCGAGCCTGGTCGTGTATCAAACGTAAAATCATCCCCCACACGCTCAAACAAATTAATCGTATCGTTCATACTAAAAGAAGGGTCATTCCCCCACATCGATTGAAGCGCTGTGGTTTCAAATATTGGATAATGCGTCGTTGTAATCTGTCCTCTCACTCTTTCAATTGAGCTTAACATAATTAGTACTAGACAAGATAAGTATAGCGTTACTATTTTCATTTGTATTGAACTGTCATTAAACTTCTTTTTATGGACTCGCTCACTTTAGCCTTAAACCCTACAGGATAATTCCCCATAACAAGATACGTAGTAGTCAAATCCCCTGTCACCAGCAAATAGCGATGCATATTGGTTTCTTTCACTACAAAACTTACTAAATACAAAGTACCTTCCATCTCTTTTGTCTTCACTGTTTCTTGATTCAACAGTTGAAGCCCAATAGATTTAAAATACTCTTTGTTAAAACGATTATTATATACTAAGTACCCCTTCCCCTCTTCCACTTTTGTAATTATAGAACTTACTGCTGATTTATTTAACAACCCATCAAAATGTCCTGTCAATTCAAAATTAACTGGAGGCACAATACTGATCGTTGTTTTAGGAAATGTTATACGAAGTTGTTGTTGCGCATACACCGCACCAAAACAGGTAATAGAAATAGAGTACAATAAAATAAGTAATGTATGCTTCTTCATAATTAATTATGAATTTTATTTATTTTAGTAATCGTTTGATTATTATCCGCATCGGTAACTCTTAGAAAATAGCTACCCGCAGGTAACTCCAATACATCTAACATTATTCTAAACTCCTTTTCTACTGAAGAATATTCAGTAGACTGGATCAAATTTCCTAACAAATCTAAAATTTCAACGCGCAAACTCCCAGACGTTTTATTTTTCAACTCCAACGCAAGTATGCTACTCACTGGATTTGGATAACAAAATAACTCTATACCACTCACTGCTTTTATATTGCTTGTAACGAATAATTCTAAGGGCATAGAAACCGCTTCACAAGCGTTGTTATCTTCTACTTTAACAGTGTAATTCCCCGATACTATGGCGATGTACTGTTGTGTAGTTGCGCCAATAATTTCAACCTCGTCCAAATACCATTGATACGTTTGCCCTACAGAAGCCGTCATTAGGTTATTACTACCCAAAGTGATTGTTGGAGCTGGCACACAAACTAACTTCGCAATTGAAAATGATTCGCAACCGCTAGCATCTTTTACTTTCACTTTATAATCCCCACTGGCTTGCGCAAAATAATTTTGAGCAACCGCACCATTAATTAATATATCCTCCAAATACCATTGCCAGTTCATTCCTGTTGAACCTTTCAACAAAGCTCCTGCAGTTGTAATAAAGGGTGCTGGTACACAAACAGAAACTGGGTCAGAAATCGAAATACAATTTAAACCATTCTCTACCCTAACGGTATAAAACCCACTTGTAATGGCATTATAAATTTGATTTGCCGCACCTGAAATAGGAGTTCCATTTAAGCGCCATTCGTAACTTAAGTATTGCGCAGTAGAAATATCTGTACCGTTCGTAGTAATTTCTGGTTTTACATTTGACTTCACTACTACAACAGTAGCACTTGAAGTATTGGTACAACTACCTGTAATCGTTACTTGAACGGAATAACTTCCCGAAGAACTCGCCACTAAAACAGCTGTAGTTTCAGAGGATAATACAAATCCATCTTTACGCCATATATAAGAATACGTTCCACCAGTAGTCGCATTCAACGTTACCGATCCTGGCGCACAAAAAGTAGTGGGGCCAGCACTTGTAATAGATGCTGGAGGAACTGTAAATACGTTTACGGTTACACCTACTGCAACAGTTGTACATGTAGCCGAATTGGTAATATCAACAGTGTAAAGTCCTGCAGATTTAGCAAAATAATTTACGGTTGAAACACCTACTAGAACTACACCATCGCGTTTCCAAACATACGAAAAACCAGTACCACTGCTCGCTTTCAATTCTACCGAATCACCTATACAAAAAGAAGTAGAACCCAACGCTGTAAGTGTAGCAATGGGTAATGGATTAGTAATAACGGCTATACTATTTGATGTATCCGAACAACTAGTAGAAGGATCAGTAATCAATACTTTATAATTCCCAGTGGCTAAAGCACTGTAATTTGCCGTTACTTCTCCTGAAAGCACGGCACTGTTTCGTTGCCATATATAAGTATACCCTACTCCAGTAGAAGCAGATAATAAAACGGCATCACCCGTACAGAAGCTTATTGGCCCACCTGCACTTAGGCTTGTGATGGGTTGTGGATTTATCGTAATCGAAACAGGTGCCGAGGAATCTTTACAACCAGTAGCATTACTTACTTTCACTAAATAATCGCCACTGACAATTGGAACATAACTTGATAGACCAGTTCCCACCGCTATTCCATTTCGTTCCCAATTATAGATAAGGCCTACACCTGTATTGGCAAGCAATGTAGTCGTTTCATAGCTACATAAAGTAGTAGAACCGCTTAGGGTAAGTGTAGCAGGAGGTTTTGATATTATGGTAAGCGTATCAGAGGTAATCGAGGTAGCCGCACAACCCAATGAATTACTTATCCGAACCTTATATATTCCAGTAGTAGTAGCACCATAAGTTGCCGCCACTTCTCCCGAAATCACCAAGCCATTCTTAAGCCACTGATACGTATATCCAGTACTTGTATTTGCACTAATGGTATGCACTGTACCATTACAAACAATGAATTTACTAGCTGGACTAACTAAGGGTACTGGATAAGGCACCACTGTTACTATAGTTATTATTGATGTATCAATACAACCATAGCTATTTTGTGACACTTGACTATAGTTACCAGAAGTTGTAGCGATATAAGAAAACGTTGTAGCTAATGGAATTACCGCTCCTGAGTTAAGCCACTTGTACGAATTCCCTTGAGGTCCTGTAAGCCTAACGTTTGAACCTGTGCAAAAGCTAGTTGGGCCACTTACAGTAATCGTAACATTAGGTAATGGATTTACTTTTATAAAAAGAGGAAGCGAATATTTCACACAAGGATAAGTAGGGTGTGTAATTGCTACACGGTATGAAGCAGAATCCAACGCATAATAGGTAACAGCCGTTCCGCCAACAATATCTAAACCGTTCTTTTGCCATTGGTAGGTATAGCCAGCACCTGCTGTAGCCGTCAACAATACAGAGTCTTCGCGACAAAAGGTAGTTGGGCCTCCTGCAACGATATCGGCACTATAAAATGGACAAATATCCATTTTCGCTACAAAAGAATTAAACCCACCTGAATTACTGTTAATAACAACGTTACTATCTACACGCATACGTTCACTAAAATAACCAGCTATACATACATTAGAAGAATCTTGCACATATATACCACGTACTTCATCGTTTAAGTTTCCACCTAAAGGCTGAATCCATTTCAATGCGCCTGTTGCACTAAACTTAGTTACAAAACCATCATATCCTGTAAACCCAGTTTTAGTGGTAGTACTAGTGGTAATAGAAGAAGTAGAATTTTTCTTACCAAAACTGCCTGCCAAGAACACGCCGCCAAATTCGTCTACACCTATTCCTCTTCCTGTAGCAACGGAATCTCCGGCATTCACCAAACTGCTTCTAGCCCAAGCGAATGCGCCAGTAGTGTTGTATTTGGCAGCAAACGCAGCTAAGTCAGTACCTGAAGGAGACATAATATCTGTACCAATAGTGGCAACACCTTTATACTGACCTGCAATAACCACATTCGTATAGGTTTTATCTAGAGCAATCGCTTGTGCAGTGGCGCCATTAACATTTTCTTGTATTTTCCAACTCAGACCAGGAGGGTCGCTGTAGCGTGCCAAGAAGATACCACTTTCGGTAGGAATAGATTTCAAGGTATCTCCAGGAAAAATCCTTACCGTATCTTTAAACGTTCCTGTAACATAAATACCATTGCTTATATCTAAGGTGATAGCATTAATAGACGCTTCAGCGCCTGTACTGTCTCCTCTCGAACTTATTACCCATTGATAAACTCCCGCGGCATTGTATTTCGTTATAAAAAACTCTTGTGTAAGCGAAGGGAAGAGTGTATCGCCTTCAAAGATAACAGTATCTTTATGAATCCCTGCCACAAAGCTATTTCCTGTTGCGTCCGCAGCGATAGTGGTTGATTGAATAAATGAATTAGCCCTTCGTGCAAAATTAGAACGAACCCAATCCAGTGTTCCATTACTTTGATAACGTGCTATAAACATATCTTTCAATGCTGTAGTGTTTGTAATAACAGTACCCGAAAAATCTAAGGAGCCAGTATAATAGCCCGTGATATAACTGTTACCCGCATTATCAACCGTTATGCCTGCTATAGAAAGTGTCTTTGTTTTTTCACCTGTGATCTGCTTTGCCCATTGAAGAATACCATTGCTATTGTATTTTACTACAAAGCCATCAAACCTTGGGATGCCTGTTAAATCAGTACACGTAGGATTAAATAAGGTATCACCATCAAAAACAAGATTGCATATAAAAATACCCGTAGAATATACATTCCCTATATTGTCAGCAACAACACTCTCCCCTCTAGCCAAACCTAAAGTGTTACCTTTTTTAATCCACTGAGAATACGCAAGGGAACTGCCGCTCAAAACTAGAACAGTGATAAAACAGGCGAGTTGTTTTAAATAAAACTTCATTGAGGTCTATAATAATTGAAAAGACGAATTGCTTAATTGAGAAATATTTTGGGCAAAGGTATGGAAATATATGCAGAAGCTAAGCCCCCTTGTTAATAATTTATTAGAAAGTAATCTTATTTGCAATTGTACTTTCCCCTTTTATTAAATCATTTAAATAGGCGGAAAAAATTACGCTTTTGCCATCTCCACTTTTATAATAGCCCATATTTGAATATTCTTTTATTTTTTTATCAAATAAATACTCTACCGAATACTTGATTTTTGAAGCCATAGAATTAGATAAAGAATCCTTTGCTTGAAAATTCTGCAAATCACTAGAACTAATGGTATTTAAACGCTCGAAGAACTTTTCCTTATAAAAAAAATGTTTTTCGACACCGGCAGCTACTTCTTCTTTCTTTTTCTGAATAGTATTAATAGCCAAATTCAAGGCCTTTTCATTATCAAAATCAAATTGTGCACCGATTCTAAAATTGACACTGTCGTATACCGTTTGGTAATTGCGAATCCCTTTTATAGATTCAATTTCAACTTTAATTGCATCAAATTTTGGCTTTAATTGATCTATTGGATTTGGCGATTTCACCACATATCCCTTTCGCTTTAGCGAATCAGACATCATATTTTTTGCCATTGTACGGCTTGCCATAAAAAGCTCTTTCAGTTGACTCATGTCTAATACAAAGGAATAGGTGCCAGTTCCATCAGTATTTAACTTTACCGTTTCACGAATTTCTAAACAAGAGGTCATTAAAAAAATAGCTGAAACAAAAAGGGTCACTTTCTTGAAATAGGATTTCTTCGTAAACTTATACTGGTTATTCATAAAACGAAATCATTGAGTTTGTACAAATTTAAGCAAATTTAACGAAACTAGCCTTCAATTTACAGCAATCTTCAAATCCTGCTATATTTCATCGTTGCAGGAGCTTATCTCCTCTGTAAAAGTTAAACAGCCACTAGCGAAAAATGAAAGCGCTTTGTCTATTACTTTGTAAAATTAAAATAGCAAAGTTGCATAGTGAGACAAATAGCAAGAGTGTGAGCAAGAGTATTGAAAAGATTCAAGGCAATAACGTTATGCTGTTGCAAGAAATACTTACGACTTGGTAATCGGAATCATGCTTATGAGTTTAAAAAAATGTTAGTTGAGCCCTCGAAATCAGGCAGAGCGAATCTGTTTTTATTGGAAATCAGAGTATAAATTATATATTTGTTTTATAAATTCAACACTAGCTAATTTTTAATAGTATGAGAAAAATAATGTTATTATCCCTTCTTTGCCTATGCCTGATAGAAGTAAATGGCCAGGAAATGCTTGCAGAAAAAACAAAAAAAATGCAAAGCAAAACTTTGTTAATAGTGATGGAAGATGCTACTACTCTTCCTGCATACAACAGGTATAAAAACGATCCAGAAAAGAAAGAAGCCTTCGTTGAAAGAATAACCTATCAAAACTCAATGCTAAAATACGGTTTTGATACTTATTGGACCTTTTGCAAAGTTGATTATAAACCATTGAAAGAAGCATTTGCAATGATGAAAAAAGAACCAAATTTATACTGCGTAACCATGCTTGCAAAATACATTGAAATGGACAATGAAAAATTGTTTTATTCTGGTGGAAGTACAAAAACCAGACCTGCTAGTACCGAAGCTTACCTTAGAAAACGTGAAATTACAAATGAAACCTTGGAGCTAAGAATGTATGACCCAGGAATGATGTTCATTACGGGCATTCCAAGTTTAATCCCAACAAAAGGGGATATAACCTTTGGAGTATTACATTTACAATCCAGCCTAGTTGATCGTCTCGAAACAACTTACAGTACATCTTTTAGTAAAAAAGAATTAGAGAAACTCACCGAAGATTATAAAATTAAAAATGCAGAATATTTCAGAAATCTAACGCTTCTTATCGATAAAAATGACTTAAACCCTGCTCTTACACCAGAGCTCATCAAAACAATATATAAGTATCCTTTTAAAATTGTTGGCTATAACGAAATTGAAAATGCTATTTTATCAAAAAATGATAGTATTGCTTATTTATCAATTTTAACTTTGCGAATGGGAGAAGGCAAAATGCATTATCAAATGTTTACTAGAACCTCCGATGGAAAAGTATTGTATTCTCTTGCACCTCAAGGAAAATTGATCACTAGTTTTGGAGAAAAATACAGCGCTCTAGAAGAAAAATATTTACGTGAATTAGCGGAATATATAGAAAAATAAAAAGGCACTATTTTTTAATATTGAGCCGTTGCAGGAGTTTTTTCTCCTGTAACATCTTTCAATCACCGTGCTATGTCCCCCGACAAAGCACATATTACTATTCAACACTGAAGTAAATTGTCAATTAAAAAATTTTCAATGTGCTTTTTTAGGAAAAAAACCAGTAGAGCGCCTTGTCCTGAAATAGGTTTATATATTATCATGTATACAAAATGGACAAACAAAAAATGAATTTAAAAACTTGATTAAAAAAAGCCCTTGACTGAAGTCAAGGGCAATGAAAAGGATTTTTAAGATATATTAAATCCCCACTTGCTTTGTCAGTGGACCAATGCTATTCAAATAAGGAATATTCTCTAAACTCACACTCTAACTCACACTGACACATAATAGGTTAGTTTATGAATATTGAAAGATAAGCAGTTTTAAATAATATTAAATCCTTATTTGAATAGCATCCCCCCTACAAAGCACATATTACTATGCAACACTAAAGCAAATTGTATCAATTAAAAAATTTTCAATGTGCTTTTTCAGAAAAAAAACCAGTAGAGCGCCTTGTCCTGAAATAGGTTTATATATCATCATGTATACAAAATGGACAAACAAAAAATGAATTTAAAAACTTGCTTAAAAAAAAGCCCTTGACTGAAGTCAAGGGCAATGAAACGAATTTTTCAAGATCTATAAAATCCCCATCGTGCTTTGTCATTTTACAAAGCACGATGGGGATTTAACCTTATAACTACTATGAATACTCTGATAACCAAAACTAATCGTTGTTAACACAACTCGATTTTTATTAATCATTTGATATAATGTAGTTAATACTTCTATAACGGATAGAACCTAAATTTGAAAAAAACTTATTCCTTATGAAAACAACTTATTTTTCGTTCAACACTTTCGCGCTTTTAAGTCTGGTAGTACTTATTTTGTTTACGGCTTGTAACAAATCTACCAAAGAAGAAATAAAACCTACTGTAGAAGAGGTAGTGAAAAAAAATCTTCGAATGAGCAATGACTATTACCAGCAATTAGCTTTACGCTGGGCCCCTATTCATTATCAGGACGTAGACAATTCCGGTTGCGGATCTATGAATGGAAGAGGGGATTATATTACAAGTATCAATTTTGACAACGATTGGATTACTTCTAATAACTGGAACAATATTGATCCTGCTAAAAAATTTGCACCGAATGCACACAGTTATTATTCTGTTGTTGAAACTAATACGCACTTTTTTATTATCTATTCTTTTTTCCATCCCAGAGACTGGGCAAATGTTTGTGTAGCGAATCTTGATTACCATGAAAATGATTTGGAAGGTCTATTAACTATTGTTAAAAAAAGTACTGCAAACAACGGTTATGGAGAAATACAAGCCATCGTAACGGTAGCACATTCTGATTTTTTCTGCTTTGTTCCAAGCGGAAGTCCACTACAAAACAATCAAGAAAGTATTGACGGTGCTTTAAAATTAGAAAACTATAACAATCAACTACATCCCGTTACTGCACAAGAATCGAAAGGGCATGCCTTAAAAGCTTGGCCTATTGTAAACATCGTGGGGGATGGATTGAAATATTTCCCAACCTTAACTACAGCAGAAGCACCTGCCAATAATGATGACCGTGATGTAAAATACAAACTTGTAAATATTTTTGAATCGAATGGAATGTGGGAAAGACGTTTTAACCCGGAATCTTTTAATAATAATGGAAAATCATTCTTGCGTACTGTTGGTTCTGGAGGAGCAAATACTCCATGGGGTTGGGACGATAAAGATGACCTACCAGGAGTTGGTGAATTAGCAACAGACCCTTCTAAGTTAGCTAATAGTTACTTCAAGAATTTTGGTTCGATTGATTTGAACTATGTATATAATCCATACAAAGGAATCTACTAACTTGGATTTACAAGATTGAAAGATTATTCTGTTACAAAACTACCCCGTGATTTGTCCAATGCAAAGCACTGGGTAGTTCTGTATTCACTGCCTATTGGCATTGTCCCAGCAAAACAAAAATCACAACAAAGATAATAATGGTGGATAAACATCCGCCTCCTAATTTTTTAGCGCTGTAACCCGCTATGAGTGTTCTAAATATATTGTTCATATTAGTTCTTTTAAATAAAATTTCAATAGGAAGCAAATATCAATAAATAGCTTTCCATATTCTTACACTATTTAAGAAGTAAGTTATAGCATTCACATCTGTAACTAGGATTCACAAGATTAAAAGATCAGACTGGATTTTATCAGTTGCATACGATTGCTTCTCGCGGTGGAGGGATTCTATTCCCATATCAAATTCAAACTTATCCGATCTACTATGCCTTTATGAGTATAAATTGTAATCCAATCATAAATGAGAAGTTGACTTTTCTTTCGATTCCCTACTACTCCCTTTTTTGGATTCCCATACCTCGCTAATACATCTTCTAATCTACTTCCAATGCCAATATCATTTTGAGTTTTACCAAAACTTGGTTTTATAATATCTATTTGAACTAAATAAACAGTGTCAAGATTTGCAGATGAACTTGAATTAAAAAAAAGCTCCGTCCCCTCCTTCTTCAAAGTTATAATTTCTACATGATTAGAATCACCTAATGCCAATAATGAATGGCTTTCATTTGGGTATTGTTGATTTATGGATTGAAGAGATGTTTTTCCCAAAAGAAAATTACCATATCCCTCTTTGGAAATCGATTGACCATTTGACTTTAATCCTAACAATAAAAAAATTAATACAACTATTGGTTTCTTCATAATGTATTTTAAAATTTCCTGCTGTATCTATACGATTTATCTACTCCATGCTTAGCTCCCTTCATATCACTTGTGCTATGAAACTCGTAATCTGTTTTTTGTAGTAAATAGTGCTGAAGTAAATGTAAATCTATTTTATAAAAATACAAATTGTGGTGTATTGTGTGTCAGTGTTTCATAGTGACAGGTGCTGATTTATGGACTGAAGAGATGTTTTTCCTAAAAGAAAATTACCATATCCCTCTTTGGAAATCAATTGACCATTTGACTTTAATCCTAACAATAAAAAAATTAATACAACTATTGGTTTCTTCATAATGTATTTTAAAATTTCCTGCATTATCGTAAACGATTTCTTTTGCTTTACAATTTCTATTAAAAACCACCCACGATTAATTTTACAAAAACGATAATTAATATTTATATATAGATGTGAACACAAATGTAATTATCTTAATTGAATTTGTGTTGCAGAGAAACATGTTGCAGGAGAAAGGCTTCTGCAATGGCGTAACGGCGAAATTCTTCTAAACATTCTAATTATGCGGATACTTATCATTATAAATACTTCTCAATAACCTTCCATTATAAGTCCAGTAAGGACCTGGAGCTACGTGATAACTATTATCTAAAATAACTCTTGTTGCATAGGTCAATGAAGTTTCCTGACCTCTAAACATTATTAAACGATCATTCACTACGGTTACAACTTCTCCATTAGTAACATTCACCAATTCACTTCCTACTGGAATATTCATCTCAGCGAAATTAAATCTTGGTCTTTTCTTTCTTGCATACTCCACTCCTGCTTCTCTGTCAATCTCATCCACCTGCTCTGCCTCGTTCGCAACCTTTGGTGTTACATCCTCAATTGCCATTAATTTAATAATAGCGATTGCCTGTGAAGGATCAATTTCAAAAAATTCTCTTTTAGGATTTATTCTATCTGGGCCAAATGCTGTATGCAAAGCTTTCTCAACCAATTCATGATTAGCAACTCTTGCTGCATATACACAGTCATAAGGAAGAGGAACTCCAGTAGTATACAACTGGGCCATTCTTATCTTTACATCCTCTGCTGTTGTCATTCCAATCTTAATCATATTGGGAATAGCTGGGTTTGTTAGGATGTATATTATTCCTGGGGTGTTTTCCATTTTATGCAATAAATTAAAAACTATTTCTCACAATTAAAGCCACTTAAATATTACTTCAAGTGGCTTTAATTGTCTAATCATAATAAAATAACAATTACTTTTCTGTAGAGACTTTAACAAATATCCTTTTCATAACGCCATTTTGTTCTACAGCTTTTACCTTTAATATTAACGGCTTATTCTTCTGTTTGTAAAATACATTAGAATGTATTTTTTTAATATAACCAATATGTTGATCTCCAATGAATACTTTTACAGCGTTCTTATCGTATTCATTTTTTGGTTCTAATATATATTTCAAATTATCACCAGGCTTTACTGTTCCTGGTGATAATTTAAGATGACTTAAACTTGCCAGATCGGTCAGAAAACATAATGATTTCGACGGATTATAGTCAGCTAAAAATTCAAAATTATCACTTGGATTTAATCCTTGAGTATGGGCTAACAAATAAAATTTATCTTCTTTATACTTAGAATCTATTTCCCAAAAAGAGAGGAAATCAGCTATATCTGATCGCTCAGATTTCATTATCCTTTGCCCAAAAATCTCTAATACATTTTCAGTATATTCTTTATTGATTATAGGAAACTCAGTATAAGGCATGAAACCATCTTTCAATGCTTCTTCTACTTTATCTACAAAGTAAAAAAAACGGACACCTTGGGTTACGCTTCTCTTAAGCACACCTACGATGTGTCTTCGAGAACCAAATCCTTTACGCCAACTTAGATATATATGACCTATTTCCTTCACAACTACAAACTACAATAAATTTTTCAATTTTTTAAAACGTAAATCTACAATTTTAACTATAAGTTCCTTTCTTTCCTTTGGCAATTTGTAATTACCATATTCCTCAGGTAAATCAACGTCAATAGTATCAATAAGTTCCTTTATTTTGCTACTATTATAATTATCAATTACTTTCCGAATAGATTGTTTAGTCAATTCCTTAAAATCTTCATCTTTTAACAGGTTGTCAATCAAGTCAAAATGGCTGATTTTTTTATTATCCCAATGAATTTCAGACAATCCTTTATTTACATAATTTTCAATTTGCCTCTGGTCAAGAACCATTTGACTAACCTTTTCATCATCAAGCTCTCTACCAAAACTACATCCACTATCATAAATAGGTGCAAATTTGCTTTTATTTGGAGATAACAATTTAATTTGTCTGAATTCAGGCCTTATTTGGCCTTTAGCATAATAGATAAGTTCAATAAACCATTTAAAAAAATTTGAATAATTCTTTAAAGAATCAGGTTCTATTTCTCTTTCTAGTTCAGTCATAGACTTAGAAATAGTTGAATGAGTATTTATAAGAGCCCAATTCTCTTGATGCCTATCACTATTCCCTATTAAAGCATCAAAAACTATAGTCTCAATAATTTTTGGATAGTACACTTGAAGTTTAAAAAAATCAAGTGCTTCTATTATCAAATCAAAATCATACTTGTCTCTTAATTTTACGTCACTTGGATTAAAAGTTGTATCAAACGCCTGAATATATTTCCCCCCTTCTACCAATTCCTCATTCTGCAATATCATTGATTTAGAAAGGCAACCAACTTCTCCATCACGTACGGCAAGGTGATAGGACAAAATATCAAAGCTACATATATTGCCAATTTCTGATGCAATAATCTCGGACCAAAACTCGTATTTATAATCTCTTTTCCCTTTTTTAAAAGATTGCTTAAAGTAATAGAGTTCTCCAACTGGACTTAAATAGATTTTTTTATCACGTGTACCTCCAGTGTTCCACCATGATTGCTCACTCCATGTTTCTAAATCAAAAAATTGTGGCATTTGAAAATTATTTATTAATATTTACTAATCTAAAAAAGACAAATTCTACTAATACCCCACTGGTAGACCATTCAACTTCTCCTTCAACAATCTCCACTGCGGACTATATTTATTCATATAATATAAAAACCGATCGTTATGCTTGCGTTCAAGCAGGTGAATCATCTCGTGCATTACAATATATTCTAAACACTCAATAGGTTTTTTCGCAAGTTCCAAATTTATCCAAATACGTTTTGCTTCGATATTGCATGTACCCCATTTGGTTTTCATTTGTTTTATTCCGTAATCTTTTACTTTCACCCCCAATGGTTTCTCCCAGTGGGCTATCATGGATGGAATTATTTTTTTCAATTCGTTTCTATACCAAGCGTTCATGATGATCTGACAGTTTTCGATGCTGGTTCCTGGACGTACATGCAAATCAATATAGCTTTTTCGTAATACTATTTTAGAAGGTTGCTCATCGTAGATAACCCGCAACAAATATTTCCTTCCCTGAAAATAATGTGTTTCTTTATTGCTAAATTCTCTTTTACTTTCTCTTGCCTGACCTCTTATTTTCTTTTGTTGTGTTTTTATCCAACCTAATTTTGAAATAGCGTATAAGCGAATAGTCTCTTTACTCAAATGCAAAGGTGCCGCTATTCGAACCAGCCCATGAGGAGGTAGTATGCTCAAATGAACATTTTTGATATCCTTCTGTATTAACTCTATTTCTATATCCCCTAAATTCATTTTCTTATTTCAAGTATTCATCTTGCTCTTTAATCACTTCAAACACTTTTACCGTTTCGTCAAAGTCATTCAGCTTTTTATAGATTTCTTCTTTAATTTTATTTTCCTTAGCACTATCCCCTTTCCATCCACTGGGCGCATATTCAACTACTGCCTCATGCACCAACAAAGCCTTTTCTACATCGTTTTCAAAATAATGATACAACACTACCTTCGCAGGACTATCCAACTCTTTAGGTGTATCCGTTGTTTTTCCCTCTTGTGTTTGTTTGGCTATGTCCGCTATTCGTTGCAAGTATTCTTCATAATCAATCGCTTTTGATTTGCGGAGTTTAATTATTTCTGTAAGTAAATAACTCATTTTTTCAAAAAATGCTGGATCATTAAGATGTTCTTTTACCACCTTACTCCTCACACTATTTTCAATAGCTTCTGCCATTGCTTCCTTATTACCTTTTATACTTTCTGGCAAAGTATTCAACGCATTTTCAATTCCAATCTTAATGATAATTTCAAGCAATGGTAAACTATCAAATTCGGATATTTTTCTTGGCACTTCGGCCTGAAGATAATTATCAATCAGGTGGCGCATATCGGCTTCGTAATCTTTAATGTCGAGTTTTTCACCACTGGCATTTTTGATCGCTTCGCGAAGTTCTTTATAAAATTGAAGGCGATTGTCAATATGTTTTATCTCAGAAGCATTATACCCTGCTGCTTCCATTTCATCTGCCAGATTTGCGTAGGCGCGAATAAAGGCAACGGTGCATTTGTATAATTGATCTCTGAGTTGGTCTCTTTGTTTTAAGTCTTCTGGAATCTCAGTATTGCCACAGAAATAATAACGGTAGGCTCCATCGTCTTTTGGACAGGGAATTGGCTCGCAAATTAATTCAAGTTGTTCTAAAGCGGTATCGAGGCGTTCTCTGCCTTTTTCTAGCCTCGATTGAAGCATAATGTCGCAATCTTCTTTTTTGAATTGGTCGTAAGACAATTCAGAGGTGTACACCTGAATGGCTCCTGTACCAGCATCATTTACTAAATTTTTAAATAGGTCTTTGTAGTCAACTATATACCCAAGTTCTTTATCTTCAGTATCCAAACGGTTCACGCGACAAATGGCCTGAAACAAGCCATGGTCTTGCATCGACTTATCTATGTACAAATAAGAACAACTTGGTGCATCAAATCCTGTAAGTAGTTTGGATACCACCACAAGCAATTTCATTTGTGCCGGATGTTTTATAAAAAGCTCTTTCGCTTGCTCTTCATACTCTTCGGTAGTCTTACCATCGAGTAGTTTGGTATAAATCGAATAGATGGATTGTTTTTCTGTCTCTGTATTCTCTCCCGTTTCTTCGTTTACAATATCTCGGTGACTTGGATTATAGCTGGTGATAATACCGCATTTCCCTTTCAAAGATGTGGCTTGAAAAATCTCATAATATTGAGCTGCTTCGTAAATGCTACCTGCTACTAATATTGCTGTACCTCTATCTTCGTTTAAACGTGGCTTGACACTGAAATCTAAAATAATATCATTAACTACCTTACCCATTCGGTCTTTGGAGCTCAATACCTTTTGCATGGTACCCCATTTCTTTTTGAGTTCGGCTTTTTGAAAATCATTGAGTCCTTTCGTTTTGGAATCGAACCATTTATCAATATTTTCCTGCGAACTAATACGCTGATCAATATCCCTAGCTTCATAGACAAGATCTAATACCACTCCATCTTCTACTGCTTCGTTGAATTTATAGGTGTGAATGTATTTTCCAAATACTTCTAAACTTGTTTGTTTGTCTTTCTTTAGAAGTGGTGTACCTGTAAATCCTATAAAGACAGTATCTTTCGGCATTATCGCCTTCATTACCGTATGAAGTCTTCCACTTTGCGTTCGATGGCATTCGTCTACAAATACAAACAACTCTCCCTTTACCTTTGGGGGATTATTTTCTATCTCTTTTATAAATTCATCAAACTGTTTATCAGTATTTTTTCCAAATTTATGAACAAGACTACAAATTAAGCGAGCATCTGGCTTGCTTAATTTGTCCATTAAATCTTCCCCACTTTTTGCACGAACAATTGTATTCTCTCCAGCATTGGTAAATACTTTTTTGATTTGAGTGTCTAGTTCTGTGCGGTCGGTAATAATAGCAATTCTCGCATTAGGGTTATTCGCTAAAATCCATTTAGCCAAAAGTACCATGGTAATACTTTTTCCAGAACCTTGCGTATGCCAGATGATTCCACTCTCTTTTCTTGCTACATGTTTTTGTGCTTCTTTAATACCGAAGTATTGGTGATAACGGGGTAGCTTTTTCTTCCCATCATCAAACAAAATAAAGTCATGGATGATTTCTAAAAAACGTTCTTTGTTACAGATTTTCTTTAAGTACTTATCTAACAGTTCTGGTTCATATACTTCTTCATCTTCTTTCCATTTCAGGTAATATTTTGAACCCGTTTCTATAGCGCCATAGCGCAACCCCTCGCTATCATTACCAGCAAAGCAAATTTGAATAGTACTGAAAAAATCCTCTATAAATTCCGGATGTTGATTGGTAAGGTTTTGGCGAATGCCTTCTCCTATTCCTTTACTGCTTTTCTTTAATTCTAAAACTGCCAGAGCGATTCCATTTACATATAAGACCACATCAGGTCGTTTTTCTCTATTGCCTTTGATGGTTACTTCTTCGGCAATATAAAAATCATTGTTAAGTGGATTTCTCCAATCGATTAGCTGAACAGTATCGGTATGTTTGCCTACAGCTTCTTTTACATCTACACCATAGTGAAGCAAATTATAAACAGCGAGATTATTGAAATACAAACCACGCTGATGATTGTTGGCTTCGCTTTTTAGTTTTTCTATGGCTTTGCCAATAAGCACTTCAGAATAGCCTTGTTTGTTTTTAAGAAAGACTCTTATAGGCTCTTCCTCTATATTACTGTTCTCATAGCGGTCTTGCAGGTTGCCTTCAAACAAAGGTTGATACCCAAGTTCCTTTTGGAATAGTTTTACTACACGATCTTGGGTACTGCGTTCGCTTTTCATACCAATCTTATTTTGCCGGTTAAAAGATTTTGCATCATGCCTTGTTTTATTCGATGGTATTTTTTGAGTTTAGTCTCAAGTATCGAAATTTCAGAATCCAAGTCAGATAATATATTAGCGATTTGTATTTGTTCTTCAATTTTCGGAAAACAAATTTCTATTAAACTCACATGCGATGGTCCAAAATTTAATTGTGCTGACCCTGTGGCTTTTCCGCCTATTTGTTCCTTAAATGATCCTGACTTTAAGAAATGAAAGAAAAATTTTCTTATTAAATTTTTAGAAATAATCTTAAACCTCATGGTACTTGTGTTCATGCACAAAGGAAGATGTTGTCGAAATGCGCAAGTAACTTTTTCATCAAACTTCTCAATTGTTACTCCTGAACAGGCAATTAAAATATCCCCTTCATCAACTAAAAAATGTGAATAACTGCTATATGCCTCTTTTTCGGAAATAAACCTACTAGTTTTATTAAGTAGCAATTCCCCATTCTCAATATTAGTACCATTCAACAATTTAACACCGTCCTTAGTAAATTGAGTATTCCTAACGCCAGGACCTTCTTGAAACCAAACTACCTCATTCAATTTGCTAACTTCCCACCCATTTTTCGGCTTAAGTAATTTCTGCATAGCACTTCGTTTAATAAGTTGTTTTTTAGCGATGAGTTTTTCTAAACTATTTATAAGTATGTCTGTATCGGAGAGAAAGTTGGCTATTAATAACTGTT